>NZ_JBNJOF010000007.1:0-154342 GCF_050113875.1 Vibrio sp. TRT 1302
TCAACTTGCTGAAATTCGTGCGCCATCAAATGGATAAGTTCAACGGTCTTATACCCCACAGCATGCCCTATTGAATCTTTTATGCGTGGTTCAAAGGTTACCTAGCTTGTGCTTTTATATCTATAGTTCGGATATAAAATCAATTGAATAAACATCACATATGTCGTGATAATCCGCTTCTTTCTTAGACTAGAATCACACGACAAGGTTATCGATTCGCACTAAAGCGAACGATAAATACATTCCAATCGTCTTTTCTTGGTAACAGCTCAATAGAGGCGTTGTGTAGCGTCGCGATGTCTTTGCAGATCGCCATTCCAAGCCCCGCACCATCGCCTCGATCTGACTGACCTCGATAGAAAGCTTCAAACAATCGCTCACGGACTAAAGAAGAAATGCTTTCCCCATTGTCTGACACTTTTACTTCTATCACGCCATTTTGCTCACTCATCACCACACGAATTTCACTGCCTTGTCCTGAGTAGCGGATGGCATTGTCGATCAGGTTTCTGAACAATACTTCGACTAAGGCTGTATCACCAAGAAACTGACTGGCACTGCCTTCTAAACATATGTCTTGTTGCTGTTTAAGTGCCAAAGGTGCCAAGTCACCAATCACACGTTGCAACAAAGCATTGAGATCAACTGTATCAATTGCTCGCTCCGAAGCACTGTCAACTTTAGCTAAAGTTAGCAACTGTTGGATTAAGCGGTCTGTGCGCTCTATGCCAAGCAATATGTTGTGCAAAGCTTGTTGCTTTTGCTCTGGCTCATCCGTGGAAAGTGCGTTCTCCACATTGAGTCTTAATATGGTAAGCGGCGTTTTCAGCTCATGAGCCGCAGCACGCGTAAAGCGTTTTTCACGCTCCCATGCTAGATCAAGTTCTTCCAATAGCGTGTTGAGTGCATCGACTAATGGTGCAAGCTCCACGGTGTGATCTTTTACATGGATTCGATCGAGATGGTGAGCATTTCTTTGCGCGATGGCAGTGCGCAATTGATCGATGGGTCGAAGATATTTGGCGATCAGCCACAGAAGTACTGCCAGCAGGGTTGGCAATAAAAATAGCTGCTCAATCGAAGTGGACAACGCAATTTCGTTGATAATTTCTTGTCGGATCTCGTGCTTCTCTGCCACCACAACATATTCATTGGTTCCTTGTTCATCAACAAAGGCTAGTTGAAATGTTCGCCATGACTCACCAGCGATCTCTACATCAGAAAATCCATTGCTTTGCGGTGAAGTCGATAGCGCTGGCAACTCTTCTATCGAACTCCACACCAATTCTGTGCGGCTAAAAAGCTGAAAGACCAGGTTTTGTTCGTACGGGTGACCATACTCAGTGCCTTCGTCATCGTCTTTAGCCAGTTTGCTAATGTTGTCCATCCAGCTATCGAACTGATCTCGATGATTGATGAGTTCGTTTTGGTTCTTGGATAAAGATATCGCGAGAAGAAGCAGTTTCGCAGACTGACCTAGACGCGCATCATATACCTCTTCGACCTCATGCTTGGCTGACTGAAAGCTAAAATAGAGCGATACCATCAGTAACACGCTCACCAAGATTGTCACGGACAGTGTCAGTTGGCGCTTAATTGAATAAGGCGCTTGTCGTTTGAAAAGGTTATTTTTCAAGAATGTACCCTACTCCACGGATGTTTTTAATCGCAATATCAGGCACCTTTTTGCGTAAGTTGTGGATATGAACTTCTATCGCATTGTCACTGGCTCCCTCATCCCAGCCATGCAGGGATTGTTGCAACTGATCTTTACTCTGAACACGACCCGCATTGGTCATTAAACCCGCTAAGATCTTAAACTCGTTACGGGTCAGTTTCAGTGGTGAGTCCGCAAAACGAATGCAATGTTCCGACAACGAAAGACTCAACTGACCAACAACAATTTTTTCGTCCGCGCAGCTCGATTGGCGACGAATCAGTACACGCAACCTTGCGAGCAACTCTTCAAGCGCAAAGGGCTTGCCGAGATAATCATCCGCACCACCATCCAAGCCTTGAACACGATCGCGTATATCATCTCGCGCAGTTAATATCATGACGGGTAGTTGGTAACCTTCACGACGAATGGCTCGCAATACCTGTAATCCATCTATATCTGGCAGAGTCAGATCTAAAATCACCGCGGTAAACGCCTCTGTTTTTAGTGCAGTAGTAACCCCTGCGCCCTTATCTAGCCAGTCTACCGTGTAGCCATTGCGACTTAACGATGTCACCATCGATTGCCCCAACAGCACATCATCTTCTACCAGTAATAAACGCATTCGTTATCTCAGTCTCGCCATTGTTATTTCGATCTCTTTTTTACGCCCTTCATCCGCCAACTGGCGGTTAGCCCTTGGTTCTGCTTGTAGCGCTTTCATGAGGTAAGCTTTTGCTTCTGCTTTACGTCCATCTTGCGCAAGAAAGTCACCATAAAAATAGTTGGGATCGATACCTTTAGGATTGATCTCTAACGCTTTTTTTAACATTTCTTCCGCTTTTTCGTCATCTCCGAAACCAATCGGCCAACCAGGTACTTTATAGTATAAAGATCCCAAACTGGTATAGGCGGAACCATTTAACGTTGCCGGTGATGTATCAATAACCTGCTCTAGCAACTCTTTCGCCTCTTCCGCTAATGATAGCGCTCCTAAACCACCTTTTGCTCCCGCCAATGACGCTTTATTGATCGCTAACCAAACTTTTAATTCCGGATCGTTCGGATTCGAGCGTAAATACTGGTTATTTTTGCTGATCAATGCTTCAAGGCATTGCTGTTTGTCCTTATCTTCTGGCGTGTTGTACTGGCATAGAGCCCACTCTTTTTGCACTGTCTGTATTTGTGCCTCATTCGCATTAGCCAGTGAAGCCCAAAGCCCTATCGACATAATTCCTATTAGTTTGATGTTCATGTTACTTCCCTCACTAATGACTAACGCGGTTAACGTACTGATTAATGGTTTCTTTCTGCTTATTAATCGCTGATGAAACCACACCTGGTAAAATTTGATTTATGCGAACAAATAGCTTTTCGGGCCAGCCGATCCATTTGGCACTGGTCTCTTTTTCGATCATGCTCTGTACGTGCTTAGCAACGCGTTGAGGAGAATCGACGGCATTGCCGAGCTTTTGATTCATCTGATTCACAGCACTACTATTCAACGCGGTATCAGTGGCTCGCGGTGCCAAATACAGCACTCGAATACCGCTGCCGTTCAGCTCGCGATCTAAAGATTCGCTGAACCGATGTAGCCCCGCCTTAGCCGCGCAGTAGGTCGTGTACCCAGGATAACCAATCGAACCAAATGTAGAGCCTATATTGAGCATCACACCCGGCTGAGAGATAGATCCAATCAAGGTTTGGCAAATCATGATTGGCGCGACTAAGTTGAGATTAATTTCTTGCTCGATTTGCTGTGGAGATTTACCGCTCAATAACGCAAAATCATTACAGCCCGCATTGTTAATCACGGCATTGATTCTACGGCGCTCTCCAATCGCGCGTTTGGCGTATTCATTGATGTCAGCCACTCCCAGTGACGAGGTCACATCTGCAACCAAAACATGGTGTTGTTCGCTGTTCATTAACCCCGCCTGTAAAGATTGCAACGCTTCGTGACTTCTCCCCACCAGCGTTAGCTTCGCACCTGACTTTGCGAGCTGCTCAGCAATGGCTCGACCTATACCGCCAGTCGCACCAGTCAACAGAATATGACTATCTTTGATCTTCATTTTTCTATCTCACGCGGCTTGTTGACGGTTTTGAACAGGCAGTGCACGCAGCATTTGACCATAGAGATCAAACACCATGTTGGCAGATTCGATAATCACCTGTTGATCTTTAGGGTTGGTTACTTTGTTCATCAGTTGTTCAAAAAACTGTAAGTGAGACTGGTCAAGCACGCTGTGAGAAACCAGATAAGTCATGGCTTCTGGAGGAAGGTTGAGTCGTTTTTGGATCATCTCAGCCATTTTGCCGCCAATACCAACACTCGTGCCTTCTAACACCCAAACCATACCAAATAGCGCCAGAGGGTTATGACGATCAATCTGGTGATACAGGTAGGCCACCATCAGTTCGATTGCTTGCCCTACGTGCCCTTCGTCTTGGTTTTGGCGAACCTTGTCCGCATCCCCTCCACATGCTTTGATGTCGTTTAGAATCCACTCTTGGTGGCCTTTTTCTTCATCAATGTATTCGGCAAGCGCTTCCCTAACCCATTCATATTCTGAAGATAAACGACCACCACATGCCATCAGCAATGGTACGGTATGTTTAACGTGATGATAGGCCTGAGTAAGAAAGGCAATGTACATTTCTTTACTGATGTTTCCGCATTGCACTTCAGCAATAACAGGCGCAGTTAACATCCTCTGCTGAGCGGAGGCTGTGCATTGTTGTAGTTGACTAAAAAACGGGGTCATAGTGTTATCCTCACGAGGCTAAGGGCTGATCTGAAACAATCTCTATTCGGCTGACTTTCTTGCCATCAAGCGATACGTTACTGCGCTCATTCGACAATAGAGCGATTGCATCTTGTTCAAGCTGGGAGCGCCTAATTTTTCCATTTGCAGTAAACCATTGCGGTACTTGGTTAATTTCTTCCACTACCAATAAACTGCCAATTTGAGCGTAATCGGGCAGACGGTGATTCAACTCAATCACTCTTTGCAGTAAAGATGGGGCTTGCTCAGTGACTGCGCACAAAGCACTTTGGTCGTTACCAACGACAAAAAAGGGCAAGTTGGGTAAGAAGGCGAAGGCCTCAGACTCTATCCACTCTGGTGATACATTGCGGCCGTATGCGGTGACGATAAGGTTCTTTTTTCTGCCTAAAAGGGTGACAAATCCCTGTTCATCGATTTCCGCCAAGTCACCCGTCGCTAGCCATTCATCAGTAAATGGTTCACCTAGGTACCCGAGCGCATTATTACCTTTGACTTCCAACTCACCATCTTCAGCGATACGTACCTTTAGATGAGGCAGGACTCGTCCACTAGTGCCCGCCTTATTTGCCTTGGGCGTGTTTAGACAGACGACAGAGCTGCACTCAGACAACCCATATCCTTCATACGCAGCGATGCCAACTTGTCGCGCGGCCTCAATAAGCACCGTCGAAACGCGAGCGCCACCAACGGCAACAAACTTTAGCATTTGTGTTAAATCTGGGGATTGTCGAACCACCGAAATCAGTGCAAGTAGCAGAGCGGGAGTTAGAACAAGACTCTCTGGTCGGTATTGGGCCAGAGCGTGAGCAAAACGCTGCGCATCAAACTTGTTTGATCCTTTCAATCCGGTTTGTTCACCACCGAGCACATAGGAAGTCACACCCAAGAGTAATGGGACGTAAACCCCCGTAATATTCTCAAGCAAAGTCGACAAAGGCAGTACGGTGAGGTGTCGGCTCGCCTCGCCACAAACACTATGAGCTAGCGACTGCGCTACTTGGCATATGTTCTCCTCACTTAAACAAACGCCTTTAGGATCACCTGTAGAACCCGAAGTAAACGTAATTTTCTGAGTGCCAGCTAAATACTCTTTGTGTTCTCTTGTATGATGCTGATAGACAGCAAGCCCTGCGATGCTTTCAATTCGCTCTCCAACATAATCGCCTTGATAAACAGACCAGTCTCCGATCAGTAGATCCACAGCCGAACGTTTTAAGACATGCTCAACTTGTTGCGGCGAGAAAAAAGTAGGAATAGGAACAACGACCACATTGACTGACATAGCCGCTAAATCAACCATCACCCAACTTAAGCTGTTATCTGCTCTTAGGGCGATAGCCTTCGCACCCATCGCTTGTAATTGATGTGCCGTATAATGAATGCAGTCCAGCAACTCTTGGTAAGTAATGGTTAAGGGATCTCCCGTATGATCACTACCAACAAAAGCGATATTGTCAGGCGTTTCGCCTGCCCATTTTTCGATGGCCTCTAGAATCGCGTTCATAATTGTCCTCCCTATGCCTGCTTACGACGGTTGTGTACCAAACGTAAACGCTGCAACCCTTTAATCAGGTTGCCAGCAAAAACCTTAGGTTGATGCTCGTAATAGGTGCCCCAAACTTTCGGTGCATCAAGAATTTTTTCTGCATCGGCGTCAGCAATTAAACGAGGCTCTAATCCTAGTCGTGACATCAATGCGAATAGAGGATCTGTCGCGGTAAAAATGCACCATTCAAAGCCGTTTTCGACTAAGCACTCTGCAATCAAGAAGAAATGGAGGGGAGACATGCCTTTAGCGAAGGACGCAAGATGACCAAACTCTACAAGGTTGGAACGTTCAACAGGTTGTTGGAACAAGTTTGATATCAATACCTCTGCCGGTGCATCCAAATATTGCTCAAGAAACAGAGGCTCATCAGCCGCAATTCGGAATCCACAGACAGACGCGATCTCGTCGTTATCGAGCAAGGTTAAATACGCTGGCATGAAGAGTTTAAGCTCGGCACGAAAGGCTTGCTGGTAGCGCAAAGAAACGTGGTTAACCACTGGCTTCCACAATGCATGTGATGGATAAACGATGTCGAGCTGAAAATGAGTTGCTTGAGTTTGAGGTTTCATGAGCGTCACCTTACCTTGGTTCATTACCAGTAATGATAAAATGCGAAACTTAAGAAACCCTTAATGTTAGAAATATTCTATAAAAACCCTTCTAACCCACTGAAAGTATTACTCTCTATTGTTCAAAAAAAGTGATGACTAACTACCATGAACCGTTAGATATGCGCAGTATGCTCGCGCCTTTTCACCACCCTGCTGCTGGGTATAGCACGTTCGGTAGTTGTCGATGTAACGAAGAAATGCGGCCTCAGCTTGCGCTTTAGGCATTTGCACCAGTTGGTTGATAAAACGGCGCGATCCCACTTCAAAGTGCTGGGTGTCAATTGGGGTGTTCCAGTCTCCTCCCCAGATTAAAAAACCATGATGAGCGAACAGCTCTACGACATCTTCCGCCATGCCCTGACGTTCGATCTCTTCTCGAGCCCTATAGCGAGTCCGGTTGACATAACGTGTTGCCGATTGTGCAGGTTTGACAAAAATCTGGCCATTATCGGCAAATTCTACGAATGGGTTTTGCACGGGGTTAACGTCTATCGCGACGCCATAAGCATGTTTCGACCAGCTAGAACCGCTCGTGATCGGCCGAGCATTAAACGCACTGCTATTATTCGCTGCCATCGATGCGTTGTCATCCCCTTTAAACTCTCGCATCAATCTCGCAGAATGGAGTGGGAAACGGCGTTGATACAAATCCGCAAAAAGACGTTCCACGGAAGGAGCGACAATATCAAGAACGATCACGCTTCCTCGCTGGGTTTGCCCAGAGAAATCAATAAAATCAAAGTCAACCTTAGCCAGACGTTCACATCCTACCGGAGCTCCAGAAGTCAATACGCCCTGCTTTTTCATCATCCCGCATTGCCACTCAGAGACAGGCGCTACCTGAGCATAACTGGTGGCACTTATCGAAAGGAATAGCACAGGCAGTAACCAATTTTTCACGTAGAATTTCCTTCTTTTAGAGATTCAGAGGTAGGCTCAAATCCACCTCTAACTCAGCTAACTTTTCGCTAGTTTGCATCTTTAGTCTTACGGCTTCAAGCGGATCAAATCAGTGAGAAACGAGACATTCGATCACAAATAACTGGCTGAGTTAATTCATAATTACTTAGAAAACACTGCAAATTCGCAATTCGGACCACTCACTTTGTATTGCTGGTGACTTGAAGGCAAAGTCAACTGAGAATAACTCGGAGAGAAAGATGGAAATCATACATCACGGTGGGAAACATACGGTCACAGGTTCATGTCATGAACTGAGGCATGACAATCAGGCTCTGTTGATCGACTGTGGTTTATTTCAAGGACAAGATGCTCGCTCGCTTGACATTGATTTCCCAATCAAACAACTCAATGGGCTGATTCTAACTCATAGTCATATCGACCATATTGGGCGAATACCATGGTTGCTCGCGGCTGGATTTAAACAGCCAATATTTTGTACGGAAGCCACTGCGGAACTGGTCCCTCTGATGCTCGAAGATAACCTTAAGTTACAACTGGGGCTCACCGCAAAAAAAGCACAGCGGGTGTTAGAACGAGTCAAGCGCCAGCTCTGTCCTTATCCCTATGATCATTGGTTCTCTCTCGATAGCAAACAATCTGACTCAATCCAGATACGTCTGCAACAAGCTGGGCACATTCTAGGCTCTTGTTATGTTGAGTTGTGCTTACCCAACCAAGAGATCGTCGTTTTTTCTGGTGATTTAGGCCCAACGAACACACCATTGCTGCCCGATCCTGTCTCACCTCAGCAAGCGGATTATCTGTTTATTGAAACGACGTACGGCGATACACAACACGAAGATATCGCCACGCGCTCCTTGCGGCTGAAAGCCATCATCGATCGTTCTCTTGAAGACGGCGGAACCATACTGATACCGGCGTTTAGTGTCGGCAGAACCCAAGAACTGCTCTTTGATATCGAGCAACTGGTATTTGAGCATCAGATAGATACCAAAATCCCTATAATCCTTGATTCTCCCATGGCACAGAAAGTCACCCGTTCCTATCGCCGTTTCAAGCAATTGTGGGGAAATGAAGCCAAGCAAAGACTGCAAAACCGACGCCATCCACTCGCGTTCGAGCAATGCATCACAGTTGAAGATTTTCGCACCCACCTACGACTGGTTAACCGGCTTAAATCGACAGGAGAACCTGCGATAGTCGTTGCCTCTTCAGGAATGTGTCAGGGAGGTCGCATAGTGGACTACCTTAAAGCCTTGCTGCCAGATCAACGCACCGATATTTTGCTTGCTGGCTATCAAGCGGAAGGAACACTTGGTCGTGCCATTCAATCTGGCTGCGTCGACATTGAGATTGACGATGAGCAGGTGGAGGTATTGGCACAGGTTCATACGATGTCAGGCTACTCAGCCCATGCAGACCAATCGGATCTGCTGCGTTTTATCGAAGGAATCCCGACTAAGCCGCAAGCGATTCATTTGATTCATGGTGAGCCAAATACCCAATCCCAATTTGCAGAGCTCCTTCGCCGCCGAGATTATCAAGTTATCGAATAAAAATAAGGCTGCGAACAACGCAGCCTTATTGTGTTGAGCTGACAGCTTGACGTAAAAGCTATTTTTTACGTATTTCGACAATATTACTGAATCCAGACGTTTCGGAACCATCAAACGCTTGCACGCGATAACCATAACTTCCTGTCGGTAAAGCGCTAATATCATCATCAAAACTGGTCGCGTTAATGCCTACCGTTCCAATTCGAACGAAAGAGAATTGACCTTTACGTTTCAACCCTCGCTCGATATAGAAGCCGCCTTCATTATCAGAGTTGTCCGACCAAGTTAAGGAAATAGTGTTGCCATTTTGAGTCAAAATCAGATTGCTTGGCGCCGCTAAACTACCGGGTTGAGGGCCAGGTCCCGTACCGCCAGAATCGCTGGTGACACTAACAATAAGGGTATCTGATGTTGCTTGGTTAACACTATTTTTTGCCGTAACTCGATAGCGATATTCTCCGGTATTCGGCACAGTATCGACATAGGACGTCGTATCTGCTGGCAACGTCGCGATCTCGATAAAACTCACTTTACCGCGATATTTGGTTCCTCGTTCCACGACGTATTCTGTCTCATTGGCGCTGTTGTCTTGCCAACTCAAACTCACATTTAAGCCATCAACCGAAGCCGCCAGATCCGTAGCAGCATTGAGAGCATCTTGGTCAATGACCAACACATTGACACTGCTGCTGTTCATCGCGCCAGCATTATCCGTCACCGTCAGTGTCACCATAAAATCACCTGCCGACGCGTACGCATGAGAGGCATTCACTCCAACGCTGTTTTGCCCGTCACCAAAGCTCCATTCATAGACGGCGATGGAGCCATCCGGATCACTCGAGCCTAGCCCATTAAAGTAAACGACCTCCCCAATACCATAACTGACCGCGGGGTTGTCGATGGCAATAACCGCATTGGGCAAATCGGTCGTCACTTGAACGGTTGTCGACGTCGAATCCGATAGACCATCGTTATCGGTAACCGTTAAGGTCACCTCATAACTGCCAGCTTGAGCATAGACGTAATCATTAATAGCGACCTGATCAGAGGTAGTACCATCACCAAGATTCCAATCATAACTGACGATATTCCCACCTTCGCTGTCAGATGAGTTGCTGCCATCAAAGTCCACAGAGGTACCAAAGGCAACAGAATTCGCGCTCACGACTATCTCTGCGGTTGGAGGGTTCATACCTCCCGCATTCAATGCATAAGCTACAGCACCTGCTGCATCAACGAGGCCATGTCCAAATACGTTATCGTCACCAACAACGCCAATATCAACAGCCGTACTAAACAAGCCATTTTCTATATCATCTGGGGTAATATTTGGATTTGCCGCTACCATTAACGCGGCAATCCCAGCCGTCAATGGAGAAGAGAATGATGTACCGCTGTAGTATACGTAGCGGTTGTCAGGGTATGTGGTGAGGATTTCGACACCGGGGGCGGTGATGTCAACATAGTCCCCCCAGCTAGAGAAACTGGCTCGATCATTGTTGCGATCTGTTGCCCCAACACCAACAAAACTGGTGAAGTCTGGATAAGTCGCATGCTGTAATCCACTATTACCCGCCGACATAAACAACAGACCATTACGATTTCGCAAATATTGAGCAGCCGCATTAATGGTCTCGTATTGGATGCCTCCGTAACTTAAATTGACCACACGTGCCCCTCTATCCGCGGCGTATTCAATACAGACCGCCATCGTAGAGATATAGGCAGAGCTGTTGTTGTCACTGATAGCGATTCGAACAGGAATAATATCGACATTCCAATTCGCACCCGCAACGCCAGTTGAATTATTACCTACTGCACCTAAGGTTCCTGCCGTCCCTGTACCGTGACCATTGGCATCGTAAATATAGTTAGATCCATCTTGAGCGTTGTAGGCGAGATCGAGTCGTAGGTTTGGACCAAGATCTGGATGATTGACGTCAAAACCTGTATCACACACTGCGACCAGTACCGATGAGCTGCCAGTAGTAATGTCCCAAGCCTGTCGGCTATTTACATTATTGTGGTGCCACTGATTACCAAACATGGGATCATTGGGCTGTAAAGTCGGTTCCATTGCGTAATCCGCTTCTGCAAAAGCAACATACCCACTACTACTAAGAATTTTGGCAATCGCCTTTTCTCGACCATGGTGATCAAAAGTGGCGATGACGATTTGACTGCCTTCAAGGATACGTTCAGAAACCAATCCTTGGCTCTTGAGTAGGCTGTTAAGTCCTTTTAAATCGCTTGGTGAAGCGTTGGCATCGATTTGGTATATAACCGTACCCGGCCTGACGCGTTCCTGATTGCTTTGCACGGTGTTCGCTAAGACACTAAATGTGACAACTGAGAAGGTTGCCCACAGGAATAAAGCTGGAATAAAGGATTTCACTAGGCGCATAGCACTTCTCCATGACGGACTTCAGGACGCTACTAATAGTTTGGTCAATAAATGGACAGCTGTAAAATAACGCTTTGTAATGAAATCCTCCTCAGAGCCTCCCGATTACTCAACATCAATCAGTTAGCCGACAAACCTTTTTTACTCACTCGCTCTACTCGTGGCTTTAGTCAATGAAATACAAACCAAAGTTAACTTCCACCTTCACACAGCGCTAAATCAGAGAATTTTCTATCGTTTTTTCCTATCAAACAAATAGGAGTAAAGAATCTGCAATTGATCCACTCCCATGCCATGCTTACTCAAACGAATAACCTCCCTAGGATTAAGGTCAAACCCTAGTCGCGGCAGGTGGCTCAATAAGTATCTAGACAACAAACAGTTCGGAGAAAAGATATGCACGGTGACAATACGGAAAATGCAGGTCGATGCCCTGTGATGCATGGCAGCAACACAACTGTCGGCGGTAAAGCGACTAAGAATGTTGACTGGTGGCCCAATCAATTAAATCTCAAAATACTGCATCAGAATGATAAGAAGTCGAACCCGCTAGATGAGAACTTCAACTACGCAGAAGCCTTTAAAGCCCTAAACCTTAAAGCGGTCAAAGCGGATCTCGAAGCTCTGATGACCGACTCTCAAGAGTGGTGGCCTGCAGACTACGGTCACTATGGTCCATTCATGATTCGAATGGCGTGGCATGCCGCCGGTACATACCGAACCTCTGATGGACGCGGTGGGGCAAACAATGGTAACCAACGCTTTGCACCGCTGAACAGCTGGCCAGACAATGGCAACTTAGACAAAGCACGCCGTCTACTTTGGCCGGTAAAGAGAAAATATGGCAGCAGTTTATCTTGGGCTGACCTATTTATCTTGGCAGGCAACGTCGCCATCGAGTCTATGGGTTTGACTACTTTTGGGTTTGCTGGTGGTCGCGAAGATATTTGGGAACCAGAAGAGGATATTTACTGGGGTGCGGAGAGTGAGTGGCTCGGCGATGAGCGTTACTCTGGTGAGCGAGATTTAGAAAAGCCGCTTGCTGCCGTGCAGATGGGCTTAATCTACGTTAACCCAGAAGGACCGAACGGCAATCCAAGCATTCTCGCTTCTGGCCGTGATATCCGTGATACGTTTGCACGTATGGGCATGAATGACGAAGAAACCGTCGCGTTAGTCGCAGGAGGTCACACGTTTGGTAAAACTCACGGTGCGGGTTCCGAAGGTCATATGGGACCAGAGCCTGAAGCCGCGCCATTGGAAGAGATGGGCTTTGGCTGGAAAAACAGCTTTGGCACAGGTAAGGGCGACGATACGACCACCAGCGGAATTGAAGGCGCATGGACTCCGAACCCAATCGCTTGGGACAACGGCTACTTTGACATGCTGTTTGGCTATGACTGGGATCTCGTCAAGAGCCCTGCGGGTGCGTGGCAGTGGGAACCCATTGGGGTGACAGAAGAACACATGGCACCGAAAGCGCATGATGCTTCAACTAAAGTGAAAACCATCATGACCACCGCTGATATGGCGATGCGTATGGATCCTATCTATGGCCCAATATCAAAACGTTTCCATCAAAATCCAGACCAGTTTGCCGAGGCGTTTGCTCGAGCATGGTTTAAGCTAACTCACCGTGATATGGGACCAAAAACCCGCTATCTAGGAGAAGAAGCCCCGACCGAAGATCTCATTTGGCAAGATCCTCTCCCACAAGCAAGCTTCGCAGCCCTTTCCGATACAGATACGGCAGAGCTAAAACAGGCAATTCTCGAGTCAGGCCTGAATGTTTCAGAACTGGTCTATACAGCTTGGTCAAGCGCATCGACCTTCCGAGGTTCAGACTATCGAGGCGGAGCAAACGGCGCTCGTATTCGCTTGTCACCTCAACGTCACTGGGAAGTTAACCAACCTGAGCAACTGGATAAAGTACTCGCTACTTTAGAGCGTATTCAGACCAGCTTCAACACAGCTCAGCGCGGTGTATCAATGGCCGACCTTATTGTTTTGGGCGGTAACGTCGCGATCGAGAAAGCGGCCAAAGAGGGTGGATTTAGCGTAGATGTTCCGTTCACTTCAGGACGTGTTGATGCCAGCGAAGAGCAAACGGATCAAGAGTCATTTGCGGTACTTGAGCCTGAAGCGGACGGTTTCCGTAACTTCTCTAAAAAGCTATTCTCAGTTCCAGCAGAGGAAATGCTGCTCGACAAAGCGCAGTTACTTGGACTGACTGCACCAGAGATGACGGTACTCATTGGTGGATTGCGTGTTCTAGGTGCTAACCACAACAAGACTCCACACGGCGTATTCACTGATCGAGTTGGCGTTTTGAGCAATGACTTCTTCGTCAATCTTGTTGATATGGCAACGGAGTGGAAGCCAGTCTGTCCTCACAATAGTGCCTACTTAGGTACTGACCGAGTGACTGGTGAGAAGAAATGGACAGCGACTCGCGTCGATCTCGTCTTTGGTTCAAACTCTCAGCTTCGCGCGCTGGCAGAAGTCTACGCCTGTGACGATGCTAAAGAGAAGTTTGTGAAAGACTTTATTGCAGCCTGGGCTAAGGTGATGAATGCGGACCGATTCGATTTAATCTAATCTCGTTGGGATATATCACAAATAAAATGGGGGCCTAGTGCCCCCTATTTGTTTAGTCGTGAGTTCATCTCAAACTACCCGTTGGATTAGTGCGCGCATTTTGGTCATACTAGCTGCTGTGGCAAAGGCGTATCACTAATTAAAGCGAAGGAAAGATGGAAGCAGTAATCCAACAAGCAATTGAGTTACGTAAACAGGGTAACTACCAAGCATCACGAGATTTGTTGACCACGTTACTGGGCGATAACCAATACGCAGCTAAAGCACACTTGCATATTGCTTGGTCATTCGACAATGAAGGCAAAGAGCAACAAGCCATTGACCATTACCTTGCATCACTTTCAGGGCCGATTTCACCAACCGAGCGTTTTGATGCCTTATTTGGCTTGGCAAGCACTTACCGTAGCCTTGGACAGTACCAGCAAGCACTTGGCTACTTTGAGCAAACCATTGATGAGTATCCCAAGTCACTCGAAGTACAACCCTTTTATGCCATGTGCCTGTACAACTTAGGTCGCCACAAAGAAGCCACTTCACTGCTACTGGAGCTATTAGTCAACACCACGAATAGTGAAGAGATTAAACAGTATCAACGAGCCATTTCCTTATACGCCGAAGACTTAGACCGCACTTGGTAGCCAACCTTCTGTAAATAAAGGCGCCAACTCAGACAGCTAGCGCCTTTCACTTCGCAATGAAAATGACTAGCCCCTGAGAATTGGGTTGGTTAAACAAGTTGGCCCACCCTCACAAGCCATACATAGCGCATCGCCTTCAAATACGCTGACCTTAACACCATGCTCTTCCATTACCTGTTTGGTTTTTGGGAAACCATCAATCATGATGCAGTGATCCGGTGAGGTCGGCAGTACATTCAAGTTTAGGCCAAACGACGCCTTAAACTCATCGGCGGGTGCCACGACCATCTCAATTCCAGTTTCCTTTAACAAAGTCCATAGACGCGCTGGAATCAGAGGTGGATGAACCAAATACTTGGTTTCTGTTAGTGGTGAAATCACCGACATCAAGTGTAAGCACGCCTCTTCACCTGCCCAGTACGGCATGTCAAAACCAAGAACATCAATACCATGAGGGTTAAGGATCTGATTTAACTGCTCAACACCTTGCGCATTAGACCGAAAACCAATCCCCACCAGTAAAGTGTTCTCATTGAGCCAGATGGTATCACCACCTTCAACCATGGCATCCCCAGTAAGCTCACCAAGAATAGGAATTCCTGCTTTTTCAAAAGCCTGACGGTGAAGTTGAGGCTCTGGTTCACGCAGTTTTTTGCCCATTTTTAAAGGCACAGCACCAGCTTTAGTGATTAACGAGGCGTCACGGGTGAACATTGCATCAGACAAACCATCACCGTCATCTTCAATCCAAACAATCTCCGCCCCACTGCTTTCAATCATGCCCGCAAACTCATCGTATTGTTGAATCGCTTTCTCAGCATCAAACAGATGGTTGTAGTGCCAAACAGTACGATCTGCTTCCCTCAAGCTTTTACCCGGACGACGCATCAATACGCGCGACATATTTTCAGCCATTAGCTGACAACCGTAATTTGCCATTTCGCCTTTCCTTGTTATCACTTTGTTAAATAAAGTTTGACATCAGTTTATACAGACATATAAATTTATACAACCGTATAGTTAAACTCTCAACTCTTGGTGATTTGGATGTCTGCAAATGGATTGCGACCTAACGAGCCTGTACTGCGAGTCAAAGGGCTGCATAACTCTTTTGACCATGTCGAAGTGCTAAAAGGCATTGATTTAGAAGCCAATAAAGGTGAAGTCGTCTCGTTAATTGGTGGGAGTGGTTCAGGAAAATCCACCACCTTGCGCTGCCTCAAACAATTTATCAGCAATATTTATTAGTCATTTTCACGTTAGTCATACTCAAGGAAGGAAATAACATGAAACTAGCAAAACTCGTCGCACTCTCATGCACCGCATTAAGCTTAGCAGTGGCTCAAGCACAAGCCGCTCCACTCAAAGTTGGGATCGGAACTGAGTCTTACCCTCCATTTGCTGTGCCTGATGCCAATGGTCAGTATTCGGGTTGGGAAATCGACATTGCCAATGAGATTTGTAAGCAAGCCAATCTTGAGTGTGAAATTGTCGCCACGGCATGGGATGGCATTATCCCTTCTCTGGTAGCCGGTAAGGTCGATATTATTGCGGCATCGCTTTCAATTACTGACGAGCGTAGCAAAGTCATTGATTTTTCGGATAAGTATTACCAAAGCGGAGCAAGTCTTGCTGTCGCTGCGGGCAGTGATATCACTCCAACAGCAGAGAGCTTAGCCGGCAAGAAAATCGGTGTACAATCTGGCTCAATCCACCAGTCCTATGTATTGAAACACTTCAAAAACGCAGAAATCAAAGAGTATCAGACACAAGACGAAGCCAACCAAGACCTGTTCTCCGGACGTATAGATGCCACGCTAGCGGATGCGACTGTGCTGGACGAGTTTCTTGCCTCCCGAGAAGGTGAACTGTGCTGCTCGTCTGCGGGTCTAGTACAAAACGATGAAGCCATTTTGGGCAAAGGTATTGGCTTTGGTCTGCGTAAAGGCAGCGATGAGCTAAAAGCGAAACTCGATCAAGCCATTGTCGAAATTCGTCAGAATGGAACCTACGACAAAATCACTCAGAATTACTTTAACTTCAATATTTATGGTGAATAAGGACTATCCACCGGAGAGCTAGATGGCAAATTATCGAGATATGAGTGCCTTAGAGCTACTCTCAATATCCCCTCCCGGATGGGGGGGATATCTACTAGACGGTCTTATCGTCTCTCTTCAAATAGCAGGGCTAGGCTACTTATGTGGATTGGCAATCGGCTTTGTAGGTGCAAAAGCGAAACGCGGTAACAATCTTGTTTGCAAGGATATCGCGAAAATATACACCACCGTTATTCGTTCTGTACCCGAGTTGGTTCTTATCCTTTTGGTTTACTTCGCGCTACCTGAACTTATCAATCAAGCGCTACAAATGTTTGGTTATCCACCATTTGAAATGAGCGGCTTTTGGGCGGGAGTTCTTGTGATTGCGATCGTGCAAGGGGCATACGCGACCGAAGTGATTCGCGGGGCGCTAAATAGTGTCCCTCCGGGGCACATTGAAGCGGCACACAGTTTTGGGATGCGTCCTTGGGTTATATTCTATCGGATCACGATTCCTGAAATGCTGCCAAACGCAATCCCTGGGCTGTCCAATTTGTGGCTTATCGCAACCAAAGATACGGCTCTGCTTGCCGTTGTAGGATTTACCGAGCTAACGTTAGCCGCAAAGCAAGCGGCAGGGGCGACCAAAGATTACTTCCTATTTTTAGTTGCAGCAGGTGTTTTGTATCTCTTGGTCTCTTTGGTCTCAAACCGCTTGTTCAAGTATCTAGAACAACGAGTAAGCAAAGGAATCAGCTATGCTTAACCGTGCTCACACGCACCGAGTCATTCTCGTGCTCCTTGCTGGTATCTTCGTCTTAGCGACGGTTGTGTATCTCGACTGGCAATGGATAGGCAAGTATTCCAATGACATCATCACGGCTTTGTGGAAAACCCTACTGCTGTTAATCAGCACCGTCATCTGTGGTTTTGTACTTGGCGTTTTTCTTGGCCTCGCGCAACTGTCGCCTTCTAAAACCTTAGCAGGGCTGGCTCGCGGGTTTTGTACCATAATTCGAGGTACTCCCCTGCTACTTCAACTGTGGCTACTTTATTATGGATTGGGGTCTCTGTTCCCCTATATACCGGGTTTAAGACAAAGCTGGCTCTGGCCTTATCTGATAGAAGTGTGGCCGTATGCCTTTGTCGCGCTGACTTTGTCCTTTGCTGGCTATGAAGGAGAGGTGATGCGCGGAGCACTTAAAGGGGTGCCGAAAGGCGAACTAGAAGCGGCCTATTCTATGGGGATGTCGCCTTGGCTAGTCCTACGTAGAATTTGGCTACCCAGAGCCATTCAAAGGGTACTTCCAACCCTAAATGGCGAAGTCATTCTGCAACTCAAGGCGACGCCTCTGGTCGCCACAATATCGTTCGTCGACATTTTTGCGGTGTTTTCTAGAGTCAGACAAGAAACCTATATTATCTACGAACCATTGCTGCTACTTGCTCTTATCTATTTGATGATTGCGGGGTTAATAACATTTGGTTTTTGGCTCATCGAACGGCGTTACCCTAATTATTCTTAGGTAAAGTTTGTTATATTAGGTCAATTAACAACATCGCTATAACAAAATATAACTATCACATAGTCATTTCCTATGAACGAGAAACGCAGATTATCGCGACAACAACAGTCCAATAACCGTAAACATGAATTGGTCGAAGCCACACTGCGAGTCATTGCAGCCCATGGCGTAAAGGCGGCGACAGTTCGCACTATCGCCGAAGAGGCGAATGTCACTCAAGGCCTGATTCGTTACCACTTCCGCAGCAAAGATGAGTTAATCATTGCTGCTTACGAAAAGCACATGACAGATCTTATCTCAACAGCGGCTCACGGTGCTTCACAAGGTGATTTTTCATGCGCGAAATATCGTTTGGCGATGTTTGTTCGTGCATCAGTGACACCTCCAGTCATTGACGCACAAGTGATTGCGATCTGGGCAGGATTTTTCCAAATGCTATTTCACAGCGACTCAATGCGTGAAAGCCATAAAAAAACCTACCACTTACTGCGCAACCACATTAAGTCGTTAATCACCGATGTCTTTGAGCAAGAAGGCAGAGAAACCACAGAAGCCGAACTCCGTCAGTTGAGCATTGCCTGTAACGCCGTGCTGGATGGTTTGTGGATTGAAGGGGGGATTATCCCTGATGAGTTTTATGAGAATGAGCTAGTTGATACGGTTATCCGTGCTTTCAGCGGTATGCTTCAGGTGGATTTAGCCACCTCCACGGACAAGTGATAACAATCCATCGGCTCAGAGAGTGATGACTCACTCACCGATAAAATCATTAATGGGCGTCCCATCTCGTATGTCGATGACTAAAATGATTCCATGTTTACCTTGCTAGGCGACTTGAGCAACCTCCAAAGTATCCCTCTTTAGCTGTTGCTTTTGCTCGATTTTGTCACAGATATAACCACCGATAGGAATCGCCGACGTGGCGGCTGGTGACGGAGCATTGCAAACATGAAAACTACGTGGACTTTCCGCGAACAAGAAATCGTGAACCAGAGTGCCGTCCTTGAGTACAGCCTGAGCACGAATGCCCGCAGGGTAAGGTTCAAGATCTTCCACTTTAATCTGAGGACAGTATTTGTTGACCAGTTTCAGATAGCCTGGCTTCCACCAAGAGTTCTTAGTCTCGATCAAACCCGTTTTTAGATGCTTAGCCGATACTTTCCAAAAACCAGGAAAACTCAGCATATCCAGCACATCACGGAGACAAAAATTAATCTTGCCGTAGCCTTCTCGCTTCCAGCCTTGAACAGCATTAGGGCCAACAGTCACTGAACCGTCAATCATTCGCGTCAAGTGAACACCTAGAAACGGTAGGTCTGGATCAGGAATTGGGTAAATTAGGTGATTGACAATATCGTTATACTTTTTCGGCAGACGATAGTATTCACCACGATATGGAACAATCTGAAAATCTGTCTCGATGCCCATCAATTTGGTCATTCTGTCAGCCATCAGTCCCGAACAAACCACTAGAAACTTCCCATCAAATGAGATGACCTGATCTTTTCTTTTCGCCGATACGACTACACACTGTGGTGATTCATACAAACCTGTAACTTCCGTCTCTAAGGCGACTTCACCTCCTGCTTCAACAAAGACTTGAGCCATTTTCTCGGTCACTCGTCGATAGCTGACAATACTGGTTGTCGAAACAGCAATCGCGCCAAGACCAACGATATTAGGTTCACGAGTTTTCAGTTCATTCTGATCGATCAGCTCTACATCCAATCCATTTTCAAGACAGCGTTGATAAAGTGCCTGCATTCGTTCCACTTCCAATGGACTGGTCGCTACCAGTAGCTTTCCACAGTTCTCGACAGGGATATTGTGCTCAGCACAAAATTGGGTTGTCGCTTCTACCCCTGCTTTACAGAACTCTGCTTTCAGACTGCCAGGAGCATAATAAACACCAGCGTGAATCACACCACTGTTATGTCCTGTTTGATGGCATGAAAAACCCTGTTCTTTTTCAATCAGTAGAATCGACTTATCTGGATAACGCAGTTGTAACTGCCATGCGGTCGACACCCCAACAATACCGCCACCGACGACGATGTAGTCGTAAACTTTACCCACGCTGGTACTCCTTCACTCACTCTATTTTAATTATAGCGAAACGCCCTCCCCCATTCACCGAATGACTGGACAAAGGCGTTTGACTATACGCCCCTAAATAGGGGCTAAAGGTTAACGTGTAAAATGACCACGTTGACGCAGAAGTTCACGCTTTAAACCTTCATGTGCGACAAACTTATCGCGCCCGTGCAACCAACAGTGGTTCTGAACCACCAGCATTGAGCCGACGTTAACACGAACATTGAAGCAGTTAGTATCGCTCTCCAATGATTCACTCATTTGATGCAAGTAAAGACCTTGCTGCATGTTCTGTGGTTGAGCAAACTGGTCGATAAACAGCATATGAGGTTTGCCGTTTTTGTCCTCTTCAAAGAAGACAGGGTGATTAATGGTGTAGCCCACATTTTTGCTTGGCGGCGCACCCCAAACGATATTTTGCTTTGCCATTGGATGGTGATAAAAACGCTCCAGATCCTGCCAATCATCTACATGAAGTAATAATGAATCGCCCATTTGCATGTTCTTCTCATCCATCTTCATCATTAGCACAAAGTCTGTACGCTCATTAACGTAAGTACCATCATTGTGCAGTTCCATGCGGCGATGTGCCTGACGTAAGTAGCTATCACTGTTGTCTTCGTTCTTAACAGTGAAACGCGCGTAGTATTTTCCGTACATAGCATCAAAATTAGGGATACCAATCAGATGAGAGATCGCCGTAGACAGGATCACGAAAAACTCGCGCTGTTCTTCACTATCGGTGAAGGTCGATTTTGCTTCTTCAGACGGTTCAAGCAAGAACGCCCCCGTTTCACGATCTTCCATCGTTTCAACTAAGAATTTACCTAACTGGTAGTCACACGCTTTATCAAGAGCATCAGCGACTGCAAAACGTAAGAACGGTTTGTATTCAATAGACTGTAAGTTGTAGTCTTTGGTCAGGTCAGTAAATTTATCGAGTGTTTCTTTTGCTAAAGTAACGACTTGCAAGCGTGGGCTCTCTGGGTGCAGAGAAATTGTAAAGCCGCAACGCTCTTCGACATTCTGGTTGAAAACCTTAGCGATATTCATTGTTTCACATCCTTTTTTGGCTGAGCAGTAACACTGCTTTTCTCGTCATATTGTTGTTTTTGCTAAGCGAATGGGCCCGACGCTTGAGTTAACAAAACTATAACGACAGCAGGAACATATTAACAATATATGGTAGATATAGTTTCTATATACAAAATAGATGGTGCTTTTCGGAGTAATCACGATGGATCTTAAACGCCTGCAATACTTCCGCCAGCTTGCTCAAACCGGCAATTTCACTAAAGCTGCAGATCAGTTGGGTATTGCCCAGTCAGCTCTTAGTACCAGTATAAAGAAACTCGAACACCAACTCGGGTTAAAACTCGTCAACCGTACCGAGCGACAAATGAGCTTAACAGCAGAGGGGCAAGTATTGCTCCGCCATGCCAACATCATTTTGGAAGATGTTGAACAAGCTCAAAGAGAAATGCAGGAACTGAAAGGGCTCACCAGCGGCGTGATCAATTTTGGTGTTTCCGCCATGTTAGCGTCATACTATCTGCCTGATGCTTTAGAGCAATTTAAGAAAGCGTATCCAGGTATTCAAATCAATATCCATGAAGCTGGAACCGCAACACTCGGTCAAATGCTGGTTAACGGAGAATTGGATCTCGCGTTAATTCGAGGCGATCGGCAACATGACCAGATTCGCCAAAGCTTGCTGGCGCAAGATCAAATTGTAGCCTGCGTTCCAGCTAAGCATCCTTTTGCATCCAGAGAGAGCATCACTCTCGAAGAGTTCTGCCAGCAACCCTTAGTGATGTTTAAAAACGGTTATTTTTTGCGTGAGACAGTGAACAGCTATTGTCAAAACAACAAGATTAAGCCAAACATCCATTTCGAAACAAACCTACCAGAACTGCTTAAGTCTATGGTTAGACGCAATATTGGGATTGGGACCTGCTTACCTGTATTAGTGAAAGGTGACGATGAGTTGAGAGCGATTCCTTTTGATCCTCCCATTCCACTACAACTCGGTATAGGCTGGAAATCGAGTCACTACCTCTCAACTGCCGCCAAAGCATTCGTTCGTTTCCTTACTGACACCTTGAGTTAATTCAGGTTTATCGTCTGTATTGTTTGATGGCGATAAACCTTTATATTTATTCGCTATGATTTTACTCATCCAGAGCCATGGATAACATCTCGGCAAAATTAATCAGGCTCAATGCTCCCTACCTGAAGACTTATCAAAAACGTCCGCAAAAACAGGATAGTTAGAACCCCATCAACATACTCCTGTTCACCTCGGCGTATAGTCATTGACTGGTTTATAAGTCTAGAGATTGCGCATGTTCGATCACCCAACACTCACTCAACTGAGAAGAACTCTTCATCAAAACCCCGAGCTATCACATCAAGAACAACAAACGGCTCAACGTATTCGAACCCTCTTTGAAAGCTTCCAGCCTGATGAAGTTCATACTCAGCTTGGAGGACATGGATTAGCCTTTGTATTTGATGGGGAAAAAGAAGGTCCATCCACCTTGATTCGTTGCGAGTTAGACGCCTTGCCCATTCAAGAGCAAAACCATTTTGCACACCGCTCTCTCGTCGATGGTGTTTCTCACAAATGTGGCCACGATGGTCATATGGCAATAATCTCGTCATTAGGTGCAACGCTGGCGAAGCATAAACCTAAGTCAGGTAGAGTAATTCTATGCTTTCAACCTGCTGAAGAGACGGGGTCTGGCGCAATTGACATGGTCAAGGATGAGAAATTTTCCAGTTTAACACCTGACTATGCCTTCGCGCTCCACAACTATCCCGGATTAGAATTGGGTAAGGTCGCGGTACGAGCTGGCACCTTCAACTGCGCATCACGAGGTATCATCATTAAGCTAACCGGTAAAACTTCCCATGCAGCTCACCCTGAAGATGGCGTCAGCCCCGCGCTTACCATGTGCAAAATTATCGAAACACTGAATCAACTCCCTCAACAAATGGCTAAACAGGGTGTTGGTGACAAGCTTTGGGTTACGGTGATTCATGCCAAACTTGGCGAGGTTGCTTTTGGCACTGCGCCCGGTGACGCGGTGATAATGGCAACCCTTCGTACTGAGACCAACCAAGCTATGGATAGCTTAATCGAGATGGCTCAAACTCTTTCAACTCAATACGCAAAACAGGCTGGATTAGAGATTGAATTCAGCTTCGATGACGTTTTTCAAGCAAGCGTTAACTCCCAAGAAGGGTGTGACCGTGTCGTTCAAGCGTGCCTCAATACTTCAACGGACTACCTATTGATGGATGAGCCAATGCGTTGGTCGGAAGATTTTGGTCAGTTCACAGCGATAGCGAGTCAGGGGGCAATGTTTGCTTTGGGAGCTGGGGTTGAAACACCTCAACTGCACAATCCCGATTATGATTTTGCTGATGAGCTCATTCCAATAGGTCATGCCTTGTTTGTCGATTTAATTCAGCAGATCAACGGATTAGCGTAATGCTTTGCAACTGTCCCTATTCACTCCATGCGTAAAGATGCGGGTTAGCTCGCTCCCCTTTCCATCGTGTAGTTAAGCGATTGAAAGATAGGCTGATATAGAAAAAGATTATCAATCGATACAAATATGCTGCAATTAAACATCGAAAGTTTGAAAAACATGGTTAAAATAGCCGGCTCAGATTTTCTATCCATACTGCTCCTTTGAGGAAGAGACATTGAAAACGCAGCACCTTTCAGCAAGCGACAAACAAGATATCGAACTAGCTAAACAGATTTTAGCGCGTGGTGAATTGGTCGCGATTCCAACCGAAACGGTTTACGGACTGGCAGCAGATGCATCTAACCCAGAAGCAGTGAAGAAGATCTTCGCGGCGAAAGGTCGACCAGCTAACCATCCGCTGATTGTTCATATCGGTGATGTGGAGCAACTGTCTGACTGGGCGCGTGATATTCCAGAACAAGCCTATACGATTGCTGAGGCATTTTGGCCGGGGCCAGTGACCCTGTTGCTAAATAAAGCGCCACAAGCAACCTCTGTTGTGACTGGTGGCTTAGAGACCATTGGTATTCGTATGCCTGCGCACGACGTTTTCAGCACGTTATTGAAGTCATCGGGAATGGCCGTTGCTGCTCCTTCTGCGAATCCATACAAAAAACTCAGCCCGACTTCGGCTGAACATGTGATGAACTCGCTCGGTGGCAAAATTTCAGCTGTCTTGGATGGTGGGGACTGTACCCATGGTCTTGAATCGACCATTATCGACCTGACAGAGAAGCCATACCGTATTCTTCGTACAGGCCCAGTAACTGCAGCACAGTTATCAGAAGTACTTGGAGAAGAAGTGCTATCGCCAAAAGCACACAGTGTTGCCGTCCCAGGCAATGTGACCAGTCACTACCAGCCAAACACTAAAGTTCGTCTGGTTACTTTGGAAGAGATTTCCAATGCGAGTGGTGACAATATCGCATGTCTGCACTATTCACCGATTGCACCTAGCTTGGCCTTTAAATCTAAGCCTATGCCAACCGATGTCGCGCAATACTCACATGATCTTTACCGCGCACTAGATGAAGCGGATAAATGGGGCTGTGACGAAATTTGGGTTGAGAGACCGCCAGTTAGTGAGGAGTGGTTTGCGGTACATGATCGCCTAAACCGAGCTCAGTCTAAGCTGTAGCTACAGAGAACAAATCAGCAAAAACGCCCCTGTACCAAGGGGCGTTTTTGTATCCCTATCGCTCAAATGCTTATCTTAATTACCATAATTTAAGTGACAACGGATCAATCGCCAGTTAAACGTGTTGCAATTTTGTTAAATAGAATTAAAACTCTAAATATACATCCTCGAGCTCAGCTCAGTGTATGCACGTTTAATAGAAGGAGTAAGTTGTGCTAAGTATTCTTCGCCTGATGATGGCTGCCATTTTTGTTGTTTTTACTACTTTATTTGCCTTTGTCTACTGCCTGTTTAGCCCACGTAATCCTAAACATGTCTATTTCTTCTGTCGTTGGTTTAATCAATTACACAAAATCCTTGGTGTTACTTTAATTCAAAGAGGGCTAGAGCGAGCACCTACCCCAGCTAACAGCGTCTATATTTCTAACCACCAAAGCGTCTACGATTTTGTCACATCACCGGGAATGCTCAGACCAAGAACAGTCTCGTTAGGCAAGCGAGAGCTGATCTGGGTGCCATTTTTTGGCCAACTTTACTGGATTACTGGCAACATTCTGATCAACCGGGAAGACAAGTCCAAAGCTCGCGATACGATAAAACAAGTCGCAGAAGCGATTCATAAGCGTAACCTTTCGGTTTGGGCTTATCCTGAGGGAACGCGAAGTAAAGGACGAGGTTTGTTGCCATTTAAGACGGGGGCATTTCGCATGGCAATTGAAGCTGGCGTTCCCATTACACCAATGCTGGTCAGTACGACGCATAATAAAATCAACCTTAACCGCAGTAATAATGGCATCGTGATTACTGAAATGCTCGATCCTATCGACACCTCTGGCTATACCATTAATGATGCTCGCGCCTTGGCAGACCACTGTCATGCTCTGATGGCCGAAAAGATTGCTCAACTGGATCTGGAAGTCGCCCAACTTGAGCTGCAAGCCAGCGAAAAACCGCGTTCTAGCGTCGGCTAAACATCACTCTTCTACGCAAGGGGCAAATATCTTTATTCAATCGTGACCAGAAAAACAATTGCTCATCTGGTAACCGTTTCTTCTTTCTGGTCACATTTATCCAAGCTGCGGCGCACTATTCTATCTATATGTGCCTGTTTGGAATTTTCTATGGACTTGTTAATACTGGTCGGTCTTATATGTCTCAATGGCATATTCGCGATGTCAGAAATCGCTCTTGTTACCGCCAAATCAAATCGGCTAAAAAAACGAGCCGAACAACACGCTTCTGCGGCCATTGCGCTCGATTTAAAAAATAATCCGACTCTGTTTCTCTCCACGATTCAAATCGGTATCACCGCCATTGGTATCCTTAGCGGTGTTTTTGGCGAAACTATGCTCTCGGAGCCTTTTTCTATCTGGCTGATTAAGCAAGGCATTGAAGCCGATGTCGCCAATATCATTGCCACTGTAAGCGTTGTCGCCTCGATAACTTATTTCGCCATTGTCGTGGGAGAACTCGTGCCAAAACGTTTTGCGCAGAACAACGCGGAGCATATTGCCGTGATTGTCGCTTACCCTATCTCTATTCTGGCAAGACTCGCGTCACCCTTTGTCTGGTTACTTAGCCGTTCGACGGATGCGATTCTCCGTTTAGGTAGACAGTCCAATCAAATTGAAGATTCAGTCACAGAAGATGACATTATCGACATTATGGCTGAGGGTTCTGAATCAGGCGCAATCGAGCCACAAGAACAACAAATGATCAGTAACCTTCTGCACCTCAATGACCGTCTCGTTACCTCTCTTATGACTCCACGTTGCGATATTGAATACCTCGATATCACGCAGCCTATAGAGCAAATCTTAATGCGCATTGGCCAAACGCAACACTCGGTATGGCCCATCTGTCATGGCAGTCTAGATAAGATTATCGGCACTATTTCATCTAAGGTTTTACTTGAAGTGTACGATGAGTTATCAATTGCCACCTTAGCAAGGCAAGCGCGTCGGCCAAGGTACGTGCCCGAGTCAATGAAAGGTCTACCTCTACTCAATCATATGCAGCAAACCAATTGTGAAATGGCGTTTATTGTCGATGAATATGGGGACATTCAGGGACTCGTGACCCACTATGATCTTCTGGAATCGATCGCTGGTGAACTGGGCATGGCGCCTCAACATCTTTGGGCCAAGCAACAGCAAGATGGTAGTTGGATTATGGATGCCATGATTCCCTTAAACGAACTAAAACATCGGCTTAGTATCGAAACGCTCGATGGAGAAAAGAGTGAAGGCTTTCAGACTCTCAATGGCTTCCTGACGTGGAAAACCGGCAAGGTGCCAGAGTATGGCGAAGTCGTCCAGCAAGATGACTGGAACTTTGAAGTGTTATCGGTTCGTCACAACCGAGTGCTGCAAGTCCGCTGTTACCAAAGATGACAAACCCCAGCGCCTTGATACACACTGGGGTTATCGATTTTGTTAAGCGTTAAGAGCTTGTTCTAGATCGGCAAGAATATCATCAATATGTTCAATACCAACCGACAGACGAATCATTTCAGGCGAAACGCCAGCCTGTTTCTGCTCTTGCTCACTGAGCTGACGGTGTGTGGTCGACGCAGGATGACAAGCGAGAGATTTAGCGTCACCAATGTTGACCAAGCGCTTAAAGATTTGCAATGCATCATAGAAGCGCACACCTGCGTCATAGCCATCTTTTAGCCCGAACGAGAGAATCGCAGATGGTTTACCCTTCATGTATTTTTCTGCCAGAGGGTAATGCGCTGAAGAGGACAGGCCGGCATAACTCACCCAGCTAACCTTTTCATGTTTGTCTAAAAACTCCGCCACTTTTAAGGCATTTTCAGTATGACGCTCCATGCGAAGAGAAAGCGTTTCTAAACCCTGTAACAACATAAACGCATTCATTGGCGACAAAGCTGACCCAGTATTACGCAAAGGCACTGTTCGAGCTCTGCCGATAAATGCTGCGTCACCAAACGCTTCACAATACACTACGCCGTGGTAGGAAGGCTCAGGCTGATTAAAGACAGGGAAACGATCTTTATGCTTAGCCCATGGGAATTTTCCTGAATCAATGATCATCCCACCCAGCGTTGTTCCATGACCACCGACATATTTAGTCAACGAGTGAACGACAATGTCCGCGCCAAACTCAATGGGTTTACATAGCGCAGGGGTAGCAACCGTGTTATCGACGATAACCGGAACCCCTTGAGCGTGAGCCAATTGAGCAACACGTTCTAAATCGATAATGTTACCAGCGGGGTTACCGATACTCTCACAGTAGACCGCCTTAGTGTTTTCATCGATAAGCTCAGCTAAGCTCTCTGGCTTGTCATCTTTGGCAAACTTAACTTGAATCCCCTGATTGGGCAGCATATGTGCAAACAGTGTGTAGGTTCCACCATAAAGCTGAGGGGTAGAGACGATATTATCCCCCGCCTGCGCTAGGGTCTGAATTGCATAATTAATTGCGGCACTCCCTGCACTCACCGCCAAACCCGCGATACCGCCTTCAAGCGCCGCCATGCGCTTTTCAAGAACGTCGTTAGTCGGATTCATAATACGGGTATAGATGTTGCCCGGAACCGCAAGGTTAAACAAATCAGCACCATGCTGAGCATTATCAAACTCATAGGCAACCGTCTGATAAATAGGTGTTGCCACAGATTTAGTCGTCGGGTCAGTTTCGTAACCAAAGTGAATCGAGAGGGTTTCGTCTTTCATAGTCCTTCCTTGGGCGAATAATAAATAGTCAGCCTATTTTCATATCAGTTATCGAAAGCGAACTGTTCATAAATCATTCAAATATGTGGATTAATTCACACTCCATCGCGAGTTTAGATTTTGTCTCAAATCTCCGACAGCCAACGTTATTCATCTGATTAGACCATTTAATTGCATAGCTTCATGTATACTGCGCGGCAGTTATAGCCACATGAATAAACTTATGTTTCTAACACCGTATTTTTCACAAGAAAACAATCAGTTCCAGTTCACTCGCCAACAAGCAAGCCACTTTGCTAAAAAGGTAGCGGGTGACTTTAACCCTATCCATGATGAAGATAGCAAACGCTTCTGTGTGCCAGGTGATCTATTGTTCGCCGTACTGCTCAGCAAAGAGGGCATCAGCCAAAAAATGCGCTTCGACTTCTCAGGCATGGTGAACGATGGTGTGGCACTGTCTGTTGAAAATAAATGTGAGAAAGAAAGTGCAGTGCTAGACGAGAAGTCTAAAGAGTACTTACATATGTCTCGTGAAGGGGAAGTGAATCACAACCCTGAGTTCATTGAACATGTGGTCACTAGCTATGTTCAGTTCTCTGGCATGAACTTCCCTCATATCATGGTTCCATTAATGGAAGAGCAGCAGATGATGATCAACTGCCAACGTCCATTGGTGATCTATGAGAGCATGGAAGTTGAGTTTTCTCGCCTAGATCTGACTCACCCTGAAGTGGAGTTTTCCGGTGCGACATTTGATGTAGACGGTAAACGTGGCTTAGTGACTCTAAACTTTACCTTTAAAGAAGACGGTGAAGTAGTTGGCAAAGGCCTCAAACGTATGGTTGCGAGTGGTTTAAAACCATACGACCAAGAAGCGGTAGATGATCTTGTAGAACGCTTCCATGCTCGCAAAGAGGCGTTTCTAACCGAGTTTGCTAACGCAGCATAATCAATAAGGGGTTATCGACATTCGGTAACCCTTTTTTGATCGGTAACACCAACATGGTTAGTGGCATCGAGTTGTTGGTCAGCTCAAAGATCTCACTCAATCATCTAGCCCTCAGAGTGATTCTTGGTTAGCCTCCACCACACTGATTCATCCACACCAATCCCCATGACACAGCAAGCCTACTACTCAGCATCTATATTGCAGTTTTCCGAGATCGACACCAAAAACATCCTTAATCATTTGAGTGACGAAGCGCAAGCTATCTGGCAATCGAAGATCGATCTACTGAAAACACAATTCAGCCAATTACCTCATCTTGCGGGTGATGTGATCCTTGGTTTTAATCAGCCAGAACTAGAACTCGATACAGAGGTGGTTATTCTCTATCGCGGTCTAGTGTTTGTTGTCTCAATAGGTTCAGACAATGACCAGTATGATGAACAGCAAATGTCACAGCTCCACAAACAAGCCCTGCGCCTTAAAAAGCATCATTTGGGCAGTCAGACTAAATTCATCATCCCTGTATCAATAGAAACAAAGGCATCACCACAACCGAGCCCAATTACCGTTTCAGAAGATTTGGTGGCTGGCACTATGTGTGACAACGGCGAACATCTCGCTGCGCTCATCGAACACTTTTCTAACCAATATAAAGATGATCAAATCCTCTTGGATGAATGGCTAGAAAGTGGCTTTACTCTCGTGTCGTCATCATCGATTAGCGAGTCATCTTCTTAACAAAGACCACAACAAACAGTGCCATGGTAAAGCTGCCTAAGAAGGCTTCGCAGGCAGCGATAAAGCGCGCTAACCCAATGGGCGAAATATCGCCATAGCCTAATGTTGTGAATGTCACGACACTAAAATAGAGAGAGTTGAAAAACTCAAGCACGTAAAACTGCCAACCCGTAACATCTTCATAAATAGGGTGCGCACCTGTCGTATCGAGAAAGAAGTAGGCAAAAGCGCAGATCAAAATTAGGAAGATTGAGAAACCCACCACTCTTATCGGGTCTTCGCCATAACCACAGAAAATGTCCACTAACTTCGAGATCATTCTCTTAGAGCTGAGTAATGGCATTTGGTAACGACGAAAGCGCATTTCTCGCTTAAAGAAATCCCCCGCCATCTCGAACAAACCTTGCTTTTCACACTGTTTACGTATGTTTCGACACACTTCTTCAGCTTCTTGGCAATAGGTGATGGATGCTTTCCTGTCATGTCCTTTCATTGCTCGTCGTGCTTCCTGCTCTTGTTTAAGGCTCTCGCCCCATTCAATATTCTCCAGTTTCGCACGAGACAACTCTGCTCCTAGTAAGTTGCAGTTGTCGAGCTTGGCGCAATGTAAGTTGGCACCGATTAACTTCGCCTTCATTAACGACGAGTCACGTAAATCTAAACCGAAAAAATGGGCGTCAACCAAATTCGCCCGATAAAAATCTGCGCCCCGACACTGATAACCGTCCTTCGAACCACGGTTAACCAGATCGATGTCCTCGAGATTTGTTTTCGCCAACTGAAATCCGTCTAAAGGTTTACCTGCTGCGGCCCATTGTTCAACCTTGTCTTTTATATCATCATTGCTTTTATCGACTTTGGGGTCATGCCAGTAACAGAGTCCTGACTCCCCACACGGTTGATCGCAGCACCAGCCATCAGGATTTTGATAGCTGCATTGGCCTTGGTGAGATTCCATATGCACTGCCTCTAATCATATCCAGAGTGACGTTAGTAGCTCTAGATATCTTTACTAAGTGTAGTGGGTGCATATTGGCTCGCCATTACTATTTACAAATTAGTCAGTATCAACCTGTTCTCTAAGCCATTTTTTAAATAGCCGAGTATAAGGGTCATCAATGTGCGTAATCACAAAGTAACCTGCATTCGCAGCAATGGGGGCAAACGGAGCAATTAACCTTCCATGCTCAATTTCCTTATCCAATAGAGCAACTCGCGCCAAAGCGATTCCGACCCCAGCTTCAGCAGCCGACATTGCCATATCAGTTCGGTTGAAGAAATGACCTTGGTTGGTTTCAAAGTCCAATCGTTGATGGGATGCCCAATACAGCCACTCATAATCTTTAAGCGCCCCAGACCAAGGCATTAAATCATGAAGCAACGTCACTCTCCCCCACTCATCGCTGCCATGCAAGATCTCACGATGGGCATTGAAATAGTCACGACTCATCACTGGTAGCAACGATTCTTCCATTAACAGTTCCGCATCCGCATGTTTGTATGGCAAAGGCCCGTAGTCGATAGCAATATCGAAGTTTCGATTATCGCTATCCACCAACGCGCCCTCTGCAAAGGTATGGATCTGAACATCGGGATAGCGTTTATGAAAGTTTTCTAATCGCGGGACGAGCCATTTAAAAGCGAAGGATGGAGTCAGTTTCAACCGAATCTGCTTGCGTTCAGAAACCTGCGTCAATTGAAAAATGTTCTCTTCTATTGCCGCCAGATGATGACTGGTTGCCTCCACCAGCTTTCGTCCTTGTTCACTTAAACGTATGCCACGAGCGTGGCGTTCAAAGACACTAAAACCTAGTCGCTCTTCAATCTGCTGTAACTGTTGGCTGACAGCACCAACCGTCAGATTCAGTTCTTTCGCTGCACTGGTTAAGCTTTGATGGCGAGAAACAATACAAATAAGGTTAACACCTTGTAGTAGTGCCGATTTCATGGTCACCCTTTAAATTTTCTAAAAGCTAGTATCAATTCTTATCGATTGTTAAGCGGATGTAAATTGCACATTCTTGGCAAAATTTTAAAACTGTGAGAGTTGAACGTGAAGGTTGTTATTTTAGGCAGCGGTGTGGTCGGTTTGACCAGTGCTTGGTATTTATCTCAGGCAGGATTTGAGGTGACGGTCGTTGATAGGCAGGCACGCTCTGGAGAAGAAACCAGCTTTGCTAACGCAGGGCAGATTTCCTATGGTTACTCATCGCCATGGGCCGCTCCTGGTATTCCAACCAAGGCCATCAAATGGCTATTTGAAGAGCACGCTCCTTTAAAGATTAAACCTAGCCTAAGCCCTGAGCTGATCCAGTGGGCAAGTCAGATGTTGGTTAATTGCCAACTGGATAAATATCGTGTCAACAAAGCTCGTATGCTGACGATTGCCAACCGCAGTCGAGAGTGTTTAGCTCAGTTAAATAAGCAGTTTGACCTCAATTATCAGGGCAGAACCCAAGGTACGCTACAAATCTTCCGCAACCCAGCTCAACTCAAGGCGGTCGAAAAAGATATCGCGCTGCTTGAAGAAAGTGGTACTCAATACCAACTTATGGATCCGGCGCAATGTCTGGCACAAGAGCCAGGGCTAGCGAATATGAACGGGGATTTGGTGGGTGGTCTCTATTTACCTGATGATGAAACTGGAGATTGCCATCTATTTTGTCAGCAGCTTCAGGCAATGGCAGAGCAAGCGGGTGTCACCTTCTTGTTCAATACTCATGTCGAAAAGCTAATCACTGCCAACGATCAAGTGGTTGGCGTCGAAACATCGCATGGAACAATCCATGCCGACAGCTATGTCGTCGCGATGGGCAGTTATTCAAAACACCTTCTTGCGCCGCTTAACATACATATCCCTGTTTACCCTGTGAAAGGTTACTCACTGACTTTACCGGTGATCGACCCAAATCATGCCCCTTGTTCAACCATTATGGATGAGACCTATAAGGTGGCCGTAACACGGTTTGAAGAAAGGATACGCGTTGCAGGTACTGCGGAACTGGCAGGATTTGATCCCGCATTGCCTGATAAAAGGCTAGCGACGCTCAATCACGTAGTGAGCAACTTATTTCCTAACGGCGTCGATTTTTCTCAAGCAGAATACTGGACAGGCTTTAGACCAATGACGCCAGATGGCACACCTATTATTGGTCAAACAAGGCTCTCCAACCTTTATACCAATACTGGTCATGGCACTTTGGGGTGGACAATGGCATGTGGGTCGGCGGACATTCTAACGAATATTATCTCGTCACAAGGCCATGCATCATTCCGCGAACTCAGTATGGAACGCTACATCTAATCGCAAACAACACAATTCACTTGGTTAAACTGAAATTGCAAAACATTTCTCAGTAAGACCAAGTGAATTGGTAATATACAAATCACTAATATACCCACACCTAAAGCAATTACTGCTAATAAATTGTCGAACAACTATTAACCAGAGCTATTAATTAACAATTTTTTAGCACTTTGTGTTTTACCTCACGCAAATTCACATCCACAAACAAATAAATTAACAATTACGTTACAGAAAGGGTAATATCCTGTTCAGAAAACAACCATTACAAAACAAACAGGGAAACTACTTATGCAGTCAATTGTTGATTTTTTGAATGGAATTATCTGGAGCCCGGTATTGATTTATCTTTGCCTTGGCGCGGGTCTATTCTACTCAGTCATGACACGATTTGTTCAAGTTCGTCACTTTGGTGAAATGTGGCGCCTACTTCTTTCAGGGAAAAGTTCTTCAAAAGGTATCTCATCATTCCAGGCTCTAGCTGTATCGCTATCTGGTCGTGTGGGTACTGGTAACATTGCAGGTGTGGCAGCCGCTATCGGTTTCGGTGGTCCAGGTGCCGTATTTTGGATGTGGGTTGTTGCCTTCTTCGGCGCAGCAACAGCATACGCAGAATCTACTCTAGCTCAAATCTATAAAGAAGAAGACAACGGTGAATTCCGTGGCGGTCCAGCTTACTACATCGAAAAAGCGATGGGTCAGAAGTGGTACGCGTGGATTTTTGCTATCTCAACGATCTTTGCTTGTGGCTTCTTGCTACCAGGCGTTCAGTCAAACAGTATCGGTAATGCGGTAGAAGCTGCATTTGGTTCTGGTGAAATGATTGAAACAGCTATCGGTACATTCAGTTTCGCGAAAATCTTTACCGGTACTGTGATTTCAGTAATCCTAGCTTTCATCATCTTTGGCGGTGTGAAACGTATTGCTAACTTCACTCAGATCGTTGTGCCATTCATGGCTTTGGCTTACATCATCACAGCGTTCGTTATCATCCTACTGAATATCGGTGAAGTACCTCGTGTATTCTCAATGATCATTGGTGATGCATTTACGCCTATGGCAGGTGTTGGTGCTGCGATTGGTTGGGGTGTAAAACGTGGTGTTTACTCTAACGAAGCGGGTCAAGGTACAGGTCCTCACGCAGCCGCTGCTGCAAGCGTTGACCACCCAGCTCAGCAAGGTCTAGTGCAAGCGTTCTCTATCTACATCGATACACTACTAGTATGTTCTGCTACTGCATTTATGATCATCATTACTGGTGCATACAACGTACACGGTGCAGAAGGTTTCCTAGTACAGAATATTTCTGCTGATATTGCAGCAAATGGTCCTGTATTTACTCAAATGGCAATCGAGAGCGCGCTACCAGGTATCGGTAAACCATTCATCGCTGTTGCGCTGTTCTTCTTCGCGTTCACCACTATTCTTGCGTACTACTACATTGCAGAAACAAACATTGCATACATCCGTCGTACGTTTAAAGTTAACGGCCTAATGTTCTTGCTAAAAGTCGCATTAATCGCTGTTGTGTTCTACGGTACAGTTAAGACAGCAAACCTTGCGTGGGCAATGGGTGACGTGGGTGTAGGCCTAATGGCTTGGTTAAACATCGTGGGTATCTTAATTATCTTCTTCATGTCAAAACCTGCACTAAAAGCACTTAACGACTACGAAGAGCAGCAAAAACAAGGTGTCACTGAATTTACATTCAACCCTGTTAAGCTTGGCATCAAAGGTGCTGACTACTGGGAAGATAAATACCGCCGTAAAACGGGCAAAGCACCCGAGGCTGAAGTCGAAACAAAGCCAGTTGAACAACCTTCAACCTAATCTCGACTAAAACAGATAAAAGCAGTGGTAAAAAAAGGGGTTAGCCAATGGCTAACCCCTTTGTTATTACTGTTCCCATATATTTCAGTGCGGGCCTAATCAGGCTTGGCCAACACTCAATATTCTTGATTAAGCCGCTACCTGCTCTAACTCCACAGATTCGCGCTGTTTTTTCTCACCAATAGGCAAGATGGTACGACCATATTCGTTGTTCAGTACTTGCGCCATTGCAAAGTAGATTGCGCTTGCGCCGCAGAAAATACCTTCAATACCTGCGATAGTACCAATCAGTTCACTGCCAGAGAAATCACGTGCTGCAAGTAGGAAGAATAGGATTGTTAGTGAACCGAAAACGATCTGTTTAGCCACTGGGTAACACAGTGAACCAATAAACATAAAGCCAGTGAAGACACCCCAAAGTAGCAAGTACCAACCCATAAAGCTTGCTGGGCTTGCAGGAAGACCCATGTATGGCATCACGATTAAACCAACCAAAGTTAGCCAGAATAGACCGTATGAAGTAAATGCTGTGGTACCAAACGTATCACCACGTTTGAAACACATCATGCCGACTAGCACTTGGCTCAGACCACCATAAAAAATACCCATTGCAAGAATCATTGAGTCAATTGGGAAAAAGCCTGCATTGTGGATATTTAGCAGGATGGTTGTCATGCCGAAACCCATAAGGCCTAATGGAGCCGGGTTTGCCAGTTTTGTTGACATTTTGCGCACCTTTCAAAAATGTTAGTAAAAATTACGCGCGAAGTTTAATCCCGTTCAACAAAAAAGATAAACATTGAATTTGCAATCTAAGATTACGCAAACCATTTGATATGCTTTTTATTTAATCACCTCGGTGCTTTCTCACGGTAAGGATGCCAATTATGCTATTGCGCAGAAAACAAAAGGCCTCAACTTTCAGCATTGAGGCCTTATTTCTAGTTTGAACACTCACCGGTTACTGGCAGGATATTTCATCCCAGAACCAATTGGACTGAACGGGTGTTTCCCAAACTCCCGGTCCGTTTTTAGCGATAAAACATTTGCCGTTATAAGTCACTTTGTCACCGTTTGCGACTTGAGTAACGCCCGGTTCCCACTGAGTCATACCGCCTGGGTCTGGCGTTGGATCTGGTGTGGGTGAAGGATCGACAGGATCGAGCTGCTCAACCACTCGAACTTCTGGCCAGCTTGAATGAGAGCCATAAAAGTTGGTCACACACTTTTCATAGTCGCCCTCAACCAAGGCGGAATAAGCCGTTTGGAATCCCACCAGTTCACACTCAAATGAATAGCCACCGGGACGGTCTGCATAGTATTTCCAGTTACCATCCCAATTGGTATAAAGCACATCCGTCGCGCCATTGAGGTTTAAGCTTCCGTATGGAGTTTGCTGCCAACAGGTGTCTTTTTCATCACTGCCAATCGGAATTTGATAGTGGGATGATAAACCTTGCCAATAACGAATTCGGTTAACGGGCTGGCCTTTATCCTTGTTCTGCTCGCCACACTCAATACCACCATTGATAATGTTAATCGTGGTACCAAAACCATAGCCGATCCCTGCATCGCTCTCTCTCTGAGATGGCTGCCATGTTTTATCTATAACGTGAAGCATCGCTGGCTTAGGGGCTTGCGGAGTTAAGAAGAACCAAATCGCTGACGCCAGATTGAGCCAAGAGTCAGCCACTAGCCCTGGGTTGTTGAGTAACACCGACGCATCGCCGTCGAACATCGCTTCCGAGAATGCACCGTAGTTAAAGTGGTAAGAGAGCTGTTTAGCTCCACGTCCAAAGTACCCCTGCCCTGCAACACATGGCCACTTTCTATTTTGCCAGTCGTTCTGACCACATCCAGTCGTGTACCCTTCCTGACCTTCAGACCAGCCCATTTCCCGTACATGAACCAACGCTTGCTGCCACTCTTCTAAACCCAACGGATTATCCCAAGTGTTATCAATGGCAATATGCCCTCCTGTTTCCTGAGCGAAATGAGCAAATGCCGTTACGATAGAGCGCTTACAAATTGCGTCAGAATCACGCCCATCCGTGTACTCAGCACAAAATGCAGGGAACTTACCGATCGCACGTAGGAAGCGAGTGTAAGTGTATTCCGGTGCTGCCATCTGAGTAAGGAAGTCCCACTCTGAACGAGGAAATACTCGCTCAGCGCGCTGTACGTTATCCGGATTGGTGGCTACCCCCGCATCAATGGCTTCAACGACGCCGTTAGGAGCCGTGCGAAGTGCCTGTGACCATAATTGATACATTGGATTGGCTGTTTTTTGCTGCTCTGCTGCGGCGATATCGACACGAGAGATGACATAACCCGTTGGGTTTTGTGGATCAGGTTGGATAGTCATCTCCGCCCAGCTATTTGAGCTTAAACCTAGCAGTGACAACGCGGTCAAAAAAGGTAAGTTTTTCATTGTTATACAACTCCTTTGTCTTTGAAGTTGTATCAGCATAGATGAGGATTGGGCAAAGGGATTAAGGGGGAAGGTCAACTTGCGAGTCAACGCGCCTGACTAGGTAACAATGATATTTATCACTCGCCGAAAGCGATAAATGAGTCGAAAAAAACCAGCCCTTAGGCTGGTTTTTAATGAATTATAAATCAGATTATTCCCACTCGATTGTCGCTGGTGGCTTACCTGAAATATCGTAAACAACACGTGAAATACCATCAACTTCGTTGATAATGCGGTTAGAAACCTTACCTAAGAAGTCGTATGGTAGATGCGCCCAGTGAGCAGTCATAAAGTCGATTGTCTCTACAGCACGTAGTGATACAACCCAATCGTACTTACGGCCATCGCCCATTACACCAACAGAGCGTACTGGAAGGAATACCGTGAACGCCTGAGAAACTTTGTTGTAAAGGTCAGCAGCGTGCAGTTCTTCAATGAAGATAGCGTCCGCACGACGTAGTAAGTCACAGTACTCTTTCTTAATTTCACCAAGAACACGAACACCTAAACCAGGCCCAGGGAATGGGTGGCGGTAAAGCATGTTGTATGGCAGACCAAGTTCTAAACCAATCTTACGTACTTCGTCTTTAAACAGCTCACGTAGTGGTTCAACAAGACCCATCTCCATATCTTCTGGCAGGCCGCCAACGTTATGGTGAGATTTGATTACATGTGCTTTACCAGTCTTAGATGCCGCTGACTCGATAACGTCTGGGTAGATCGTACCCTGAGCAAGCCATTTAGCATTCTTCAGCTTCTTCGATTCTTCATCGAACACGTCAACGAATACATGACCGATAGTCTTACGCTTATCTTCCGGATCAGATTTGCCTTCTAACGCTTTTAGGAAGCGATCTTCAGCATCTACTTTAATGATGTTTAGGCCAAATTTATCGCCAAACATGTCCATTACTTGCTGACCTTCGTTAAGACGAAGTAGACCGTTATCAACAAATACACATGTTAGTTTGTCACCAATAGCACGGTGAACCAGCATAGCAACAACAGAAGAGTCCACACCACCAGATAGACCAAGAATCACTTCGTCATCACCAACTTGCTCTTTGATACGAGCAACTGCGTCTTCAATGATAGATTCTGAAGTCCATAGACGCTCACAACCACATACGCCAAGAACAAAGTTCTCTAGCATCTGTAGGCCACCTTTCGTGTGAGTGACTTCTGGGTGGAACTGAACACCGTAGTATTTCTTCTCTTCGTTTGCCATTGCAGCGTAAGGACAAGTATCCGTTTCGCCAACTTTCACGAAGTCTGCTGGGATTTCTACAACTTTGTCGCCGTGGCTCATCCAAACATCTTGAGTCGCTTCAAGATCTTTGAAGATAGCTGAGTCGCCAGATACTTTTACTTGCGCGTAACCGAACTCACGTTCAGTTGAGCCTGCTACTTTACCACCTAGCTGCTCAGCCATCGTTTGCATGCCGTAACATACACCTAAAACTGGAACACCTGAGTCAAATACGTACTGTGGTGCACGTGGTGAGTTTGCTTCTGTTACGCTTTCTGGGCCACCAGATAGAATGATACCGTCTGGATTGAATTCACGAATATCCGCTTCTTCAACATCCCAGCTCCAAAGTTCACAGTAAACGCCGATTTCACGTACGCGGCGAGCTACTAGTTGAGTGTACTGAGAACCGAAGTCCAAGATCAGAATACGTTGGTCATGAATATTTTTAGTCATTTTGAGCAGTCTTATAAGCTAAGTGATTAAAATGTAGGCGAGTGTACTCGCCTCTTCTTAATGCTTCAAGGAAAAGCAACCGTTTTCGTTAGGCTATATTTCAGCTGGTTATCTCACTGAAAAGGGCTGTTGAGTGCCATTAAAGTTAGTGAAATAACCAGTGAGGATTAACCTAGACGGTAGTTTGGTGCTTCCTTAGTAATTTGAACGTCGTGTACATGAGACTCTTTCATGCCAGCGCCAGAGATACGAACGAATTCAGCTTTCGTACGTAAGTCTTCGATAGTCGCGCTACCTGTTAGACCCATGCTTGAACGTAGACCACCCATTTGCTGGTGTACGATCTCTTTTAGGCGACCTTTGTAAGCAATACGGCCTTCGATACCTTCAGGTACAAGCTTGTCTGCTGCATTGTCAGACTGGAAGTAACGATCTGATGAGCCTTGCGACATGGCACCAAGAGAACCCATGCCACGGTAAGCTTTGTATGAACGGCCATTGTATAGGATGACTTCACCAGGTGCTTCTTCAGTACCCGCGAACATCGAACCAACCATAACGCAAGATGCACCCGCAACGATTGCTTTACAGATATCACCAGAGAAACGGATACCACCGTCAGCAATAACTGGAATACCGTACTGGTTTGCGACTTCTGCAGCATCTGCAATTGCTGTTACTTGAGGAACACCAACACCCGTTACGATACGAGTCGTACAGATTGAACCTGGGCCGATACCAACTTTAACGGCACTTACACCAGCGTCGATCAATGCTTTCGCACCCGCGCCAGTTGCCACGTTGCCACCAATGATGTCTAGGTCAGGGTATGCTGCGCGAGTTTCGCGGATACGGTTAAGAACACCTTCAGAGTGACCGTGAGAAGAGTCGATCAATAGAACATCAACGCCAGCTTCAACAAGTGCTGCAACACGCTCTTCGTTACCAGCGCCTGCACCAACGGCTGCACCAACACGTAGACGACCTTGTGCATCTTTACATGCATTTGGCTTACGTTCTGCTTTATGGAAGTCTTTTGCTGTGATCATACCTTTTAGTTGGAACTCGTCGTTCACAACCAGTACTTTCTCTACACGTGCTTTGTGCATTTTCTCTTGAACTTCTTCACGAGTTGCACCTTCTTTAACCGCTGCCAAACGCTCTTTAGGCGTCATGACAACATCTACTTTCTTAGAAAGGTCAGTTACAAAGCGAACGTCACGACCAGTGATAATACCAACGAGTTCGTTGTTATCAGTTACCACTGGGAAACCTGCAAAACCATGCTTTTCTGTCAGAGCCACAACATCTGCAATCGTCGCATCAGGACTTACGGTTACTGGATGAGAAACCACACCCGCTTCGTAAATCTTAACCTGATGAACCATCTCAGCTTGTTTCTCGATAGACATGTTCTTGTGGATAAAGCCAATGCCACCTTCCTGCGCAAGAGCGATAGCGAGACGAGCTTCCGTCACGGTATCCATAGACGCAGAAATCATCGGAATATTTAGAGTGATATTTTTCGTCAACTGAGTGCGAAGATCAGCTGTGTTTGGGAGAACGGTGGAGTGTGCTGGCACAAGTAGTACGTCATCGAATGTCAGCGCTTCTTTGGCAATTCTTAGCATTTGCAATATCTCACAATTAGAGGAGTAAAAAAAACAATCCGGTCTCATCGTTTCGCATAATGAGGGCAGCAAGCTTGGGAAACTCCACTGCATTTGGATTAGATATTGCGGACGGATTATACGGCTTAGGAAATCGCTTGGCTACACATTTTTCTATTTTTTATTTGCAATCACCCCCTTGATATGTATTATATTGCCGCTAATTTCCATACTCACGTCTACGAGATTAGCTGTGTCTTCTCTGACCAATCAAAACATCTTTACCGTCTCTCGCCTCAATGCTGAAGTGCGACTTTTGCTTGAAAATGAGATGGGCATTGTTTGGTTAGTTGGTGAGATTTCTAACTTCTCTGCTCCCGTTTCAGGTCACTGGTACCTGACCCTAAAAGACTCTCGCGCCCAAGTAAAATGTGCCATGTTTCGTGGTAACAATCGCCACGTCACGTTTAAACCACAAAATGGCAACCAAGTACTGGTCAAAGCTCGTCTATCTCTTTATGAGCCTCGCGGCGACTACCAGTTAATTATCGAGAGTATGCAGCCAGAAGGCGATGGTCGACTCCAGCAACAGTTCGAAGAGTTGAAACTTAAACTCGCAAGTGAAGGCTTGTTTGCTCAGAGCAACAAACGCCCATTACCTGAACATCCTAAGCGCGTGGGAGTCATCACTTCTAAAACAGGGGCTGCCCTGTTTGATATTCTTGACGTGCTCAAACGCCGCGATCCTTCATTACCCGTGGTTATCTACCCTACTATGGTTCAGGGAGAAGAAGCCGCTATCCAAATCGCTCAAGCAATTGGTTGTGCGAATAGCCGCAATGAGTGTGATGTTCTGATCGTCGGTCGCGGAGGCGGTTCGTTAGAGGATCTATGGTGCTTTAACAACGAGATTCTCGCCCGAACGATTGCAGCCAGCCAGATCCCTATTATCAGTGCAGTTGGACATGAAATCGATGTGACGATCGCCGATTTCGTCGCGGATATGCGTGCACCGACACCGTCTGCTGCCGCTGAGCTAGTCAGTCGTGATAATAGCCATAAAGATCAAGCCATCATTGGCCGTCAACACAAGCTTGTTGCTGCCATGCGCCACTACATCAATGAGCAAAAACGGTGCACGACCGCACTTGTACACCGTTTAGAAAGACAGCATCCAAGCTATCAGTTGCAGCGCCAAAGCCAGCAACTTGATGAGCTAGAAGTGAAACTGCACCGCGCGATGCAGCACTATATTTCAGTTCGCCAGCAAAAAGTCGAGCGTCTGCAACACAGAGTTGCTCTCAACTCCCCTTTCAAGCGTCTATCTGAACAAAAAGGCACATTGCAAAGACTCGAACAGAAACTGTTAGATGCGATGGATAGAAAGTTGCTTAACACACGTCATCAATTGGCACTGGCAGCCGAAAAACTTGACACCGTTAGCCCTCTAGCAACGTTAAAGCGCGGTTATTCTATTACCCAAACAGAACAGGGCAAGGTGGTAGTTCGAACCACAGATGTAAAAACAGGTGACATCTTGGTCACCCGTTTATCTGATGGCGAAGTTTGCTCAACGGTCAATTAGCAACAAACTCAAATCTTACTTTCGATTTAGACTTTAACTCGTTGCAGCTGTTACAAAAATAGTTGGCGGCCCCACACGCCTGAAGCTTCTCAAGTTCCGCGTCACAATCTGGGCAGTAGCCTATTTTTTTGTAGCTGACTTGGCAGCTTTGACACTCATATTGTCCATCCCACTGCAGTTCAGCATTACAGCTAGGGCATTGATTTTCAGTCATGGCACTCTCTTTGATCTAACAATATCTTTCCAGCAGTATCATTCGACTCATCATCTACCAGCAATGATCTTAATCAGTATAGACTGCGCTTTGCGTGCTTAACCTGATACATTGACTGGTCCGCACGTCGAATCATGCCTTCAATCGAATCACTATTTGGCTCATGACTGTAGCTATAACCAACACTGACTTTGACCTGATAGCCATCAATGAGTGGCATACCGTTAAAGGCACGTTCTAAACAGCCAGAGAAGTCTTCCAAATCGGACATGCTTTCGAAACAACAAAAGCCAACAAATTCGTCTCCTCCATAACGCCCTAAGACCGAAAGAAACTGGAATTGTTGCTTGAGTACTTCGGCAACTTCGATCAACACGCTGTCCCCAATATCATGACCAAAGCGATCATTGATATATTTGAAGCTATCAATATCGATAAAAAAGCAGGCAAACAGCAAGTTGTGATTTTCATCATTCAGCAATGTATTTTGCACTTCTAATTGCAACATTCTACGGTTGAAACAACGTGTTAGAGGGTCACGGCTTGCGTGAAAGTGCAGTTGCTCTTCCAACTGATACTTTTCCAGGGCAACCGCATATAACGAAGCGACCATTTCGAGTATTTCGAGTTCTTCTGTCGTCGGGGAGGACGGTTTTTCGCTGTAAATGGCAAATGTACCAAGCACACTACTGTCAGATGCAATAATCGGTACAGACCAACAGGCATGCAGATTCGCTTGCTGAGTTAAAGCCGTATAGGGCTGCCAGTTTTCATGCTGATTTATATCCGCGACGACAACCGGTTTTCCCGTTGCTGCGGCTGCACCACAAGAGCCGATTTGAGGTCCGATGGCGACCCCTTCAATCGCTTGATTATAAAAATCAGGTAAATGTGGGGCGTGTTCTAAATACAAGTGTCCGTCAATATGTCGCAAAATAGACGCGAGCCTTCGACCAAATAATTGTTCCGACAATGCGATAACGGCTTCATTTAATCGAGACTTGTCCATTCCTAAAGCTAACTGCTGCAACAAACGATTCACTGCCCGGTGAGCATCGAGCAGGCTGTACGTGTTCATTTCGCGTGCCTTATTCTTTTTTAATATAGTTATATAAGGAGGATATCATATATGCATATGAAATTATCTGAACTGGAACACGCTTACATGATCTTGTACAGATCATCGGCAAAATCCATTTTGATCAGCGATCTACCCTAAAAAGAATATTTATATAACCACACACCGAAAGCATAAGTTACATATGCTGCATTTCAATTTTAAACAGAATTTAAATCTATCATTAAATAAAAAATTGAACCAAACAGGATTTAATAAAAAGATCATTTACTACTATGATGGCTTTACACTGGTGTGCATTTCAATGTTTTGCTCATCTATCTGAGTTAAGCGCACTTCAATAGCAGCGTATTCAGTCAATGAGTTTACATGGCTGCCACCGCAAGGGATTACCGCTATTTCCCCCTGATGGAGATCGCACTGCCAGTAACGCGAATCGGTCAATGAATCACCATGACACTCTACTTTGACCTCTGAACCAAGTTCGATCCACTGCAGCAAAATGTGATTCACCTGTTGTTGGATTTGCTCAAGATTATTCAGAACATCTGCGCTGTTCAGGCCACGTTTACGTAACGTTTTACCGAGTCGATAGGTATCTAAGCATTGATCTGGGGTAACAAAGCTGGTGACCTGAGCATAGCTGTTGAAATCGTAATGACCATGAGGGTCTTTGCGATCAGCGTCTTTTCTCCAATAACCTTGCTCCGTTAACACTTTGTTCAACGCAAGGTAAGATAAATGACCCGCGCTATGTCCACGACTTAGCGAACCTTGGTAAGCCTTATCTACAGCAAGAGTTACACGCTCTCCTAGCTGCAATTCAGAACAATCTGCTGCTAAGCAGTGTACGACGACAAAACACCAACCGGGTTCGTCACGCTTGACCGGAATCTCATGTCCAACATATAACTCACCCGTTGCCAGTTCTACCGCACCAACTTGGCAATCAAGAACGGGGAACTGGTTCAGTGTCCCTTTATCTGCCGGATGATCCGGCCAAATGTGGCTGACAGGGTGAAATGGCGTTTTGTCCGTGACAACGTAAAGATATTCACTACCACGCTGTAACAGTTGGGTGTCGGCGTCTAACTGCCAGATCCCGTGGCAGAATTGGGTAATCGTGGGGGTAACTTGCATCGTTTATTCCTATAAAAAAAGCGCCGGAACGAATGCGGCGCTTTTCATTTAACTCGACAATCTGATCTTTCTCATCAAGATCAGTTTTTACGATTTTTCATCATGCTCATCAAGCGCTTACGTTTGCGCTCTTGAGACAGTGTCATCTTGTTCGATTTACCTTCGAACGGGTTATCACTGTTCTGGAACTGAATACGAATTGGTGTACCCATAATTTCCAGTGACTTACGGTAGTAGTTCATCAAGTAACGTTTGTACGAATCTGGTAACTCATTAACCTGGTTACCGTGGATAACCACGATTGGAGGGTTGTAACCACCCGCGTGAGCGTATTTCAGCTTCACACGACGACCACGAACCATTGGTGGCTGGTGATCATCCGTTGCCATCTTCATGATACGAGTCAGAACCGACGTACCGACACGTGTCGTAGCCGATTTGTACGCTTCTTGAACGGATTCAAACAGGTGGCCAACACCAGTGCCGTGAAGCGCTGAAATAAAGTGAATTCGGGCAAAATCAACGAAGCCAAGACGACGATCGAGCTCTTTCTTCACCTGCTCTTTGACGTCCATATCTAGGCCGTCCCACTTGTTGACAGCGATAACGATAGAACGACCAGCATTCAGGGCAAAGCCAAGTAAGCTAAGGTCTTGATCTGAGATGTTCTCACGCGCATCAATGACCAGCATAACAACGTTCGCATCTTCAACCGCTTTGAGTGTTTTTACTACCGAGAACTTTTCGACCGTTTCGTTGATACGAGTACGACGACGAACACCCGCGGTATCAATCAATACGTATTCGCGACCATCACGTTCCATCGGAATGTAAATAGAGTCACGAGTCGTTCCTGGCATATCGTAAACAACAACGCGTTCTTCGCCCAAAATTCGGTTTGTCAGTGTCGATTTACCTACGTTTGGACGACCGATAATGGCCAGTTTGATTGGCTGATCTTGAAGACGCTTGAACTCTTCTTCCGCCTCTTCTTCGCTGTAGTCGAGCTTCTCGTCTTCATCGACAAACTCAGTCAGATCTTCAATCTCACCTTTTGCTTCTTCAAGAAGTTGCTCTGCGAATGGGTTAAGAGCTAGCTCTATAAGTGCCGTTACACCTCGGCCGTGTGCCGCAGCGATTTGATACATGTTTTCTACGCCAAGCTGCCAGAATTCTGCACTTGCCGCGTCAGCGTCGATACCATCAACCTTGTTTACAACCAGCATTGATGGCTTTTCAATTTTACGTAGGTGTGAAGCAATAGCTTGATCAGCAGCCGTCAAACCAGCACGACCATCGACCATAAACAGTACAACGTCTGCCTCATCGATTGCCGCCAGTGACTGTTGAGCCATTTTGGTTTCAACACCTTCTTCTGTGCCATCAATACCACCGGTATCAATAACGATAAATTCGTGTTCACCAAGCTTAGCTTGGCCATATTTACGGTCACGAGTTAAGCCAGGGAAATCCGCAACCAATGCGTCGCGAGTACGAGTCAATCGGTTAAACAACGTTGATTTGCCAACGTTTGGACGCCCTACCAGAGCAACAACAGGTACCATAACAACCTCTACAATATTCTTTACTTTATGTAGTTATAGGTAACGACTCAGCAGAAATCACGTCGTGAGACCTTTACCTATAACCACATCAAACTATGGGTATCTAAAACAAACAAACGGCTCCCAACTGTTACCAGCTAGGAGCCGAATGTGAATTATATCACACGATTACTCGTTGATCGTCAGTTTCTTTACATCGCCATTGCGAGTCACAGCTACATAGCCACCGGGAACCGCAATTGGAGCAACGGCAAAGCCACTACTGTTGACTTGCTGCATCGAGACAAACTCGCCACTGCTGCGGTCAATCCAATATAAGTAACCTTCGCTGTCACCAACAACAACGTACTGATTAATCATCACTGGTGCTGTCACCAGACGATGCTCTAATTGCTCGTTTGACCACAACTCCGTGCCACTACGAGCATCAACAGCCACAATGTGGTCTTGGTCGGTCACAACAAACAAACGGCTACCGTCACTCACTAAGTCAGTTGAAGATGAGTAGTTGCGCTTCCACGCCGCTTTGCCCGAGCGTAAATCGATTGCCGTCAACTGACCGTTATAGCCAACAATGTACAGTGTACTGCCTAAAATTAATGGAGATGCATCAACATCGACTAGACGGTCGATCTCTGTCGCACCTTGTGGCATACCAATTGGCTGCTGCCAAATGAGTTGTCCACGTTCGACAATAGCGGCGGCCAATCGACCATTCGCCGTACCCCAGAACACACCGCCAGAGGCAGTTACAGGTGCACTGTTACCACGTAAAGTCAGACTTGGAACCTCTGTACTGATGGTCCATTTTGCTTCACCGGTCACTTGATCCAGTGCCTGCAAGATGCCCTTGTTAGTATGGACAATAACAAGGTTGTTATCCGTTGCTGGTGCCGCGAGAACTTCACCATCAACGTCAGCTTGCCAATTTAACTCACCCGTTTCTTCGTTGAAGGCGAATAGACGCCCGTTTTCGCTACCGATGAAAATTTGGCTGTACGCTGCCGTAATGCCACCAGACAATCGAGCCGACACATCAGCTTCAACATTGGCTTCCCAAAGGGTTTTACCACTTTCAGGATCAAATGCTTTAACCACGCCATCACGACCCGCGACAAACACTTTGTCGTAAGCATATTCAGGTGTCAGCTTTGAGTAGTATTGCCCCACACCACCACTGACTGAACTACTCCACTCAGATTTAGGTGTGAACTCGCTGTCCACTTGAGGAACTGGCGCCATGATAATGGTGTCTTCTTCACTAGCACAGCCCGCCAGTACGCCAACAAACATTGCCGTTGCAAGCGCCTTTTTAAGCATATTCTTCATGCTACGCCCTTACTTGGCTAGGTCATCCAGTTTCATTTGTAGAGTCTGGCTAGCGTCACCAGATTGCTGCGCTTCTGTGTATGCAGAATACGCGGCTTGTGTATCGCCTTTACGCAACAGAATGTCGCCTTTCAACTCAGCAACACGACCTGCCCAACTTTGGTCAGTAATGTTCGCGAGTTCCGCGATAGCGGCATCAAACTCACCTTGCTCCGCTTTAACACGCGCAAGACGGTAGTTAAGTACCGCAGATACTGCTGCATCTTTGGTTGCAGACTTCGCCCACTCTAGTTGAGCCAACGCTTCATCCAGATTACCCGCTTCAACTTGAACTTTAGCCAGTTGTAGCGCAGCAAGTACTGAGTACTCAGTCTCTTTGTTGGCATCAATGAAAGCTTGAATATCACCTTCTGCTGATGCGCCTTTTTCTGCTAATGATTGTACCGCTTTGGTGTAGCTTTCAGACGCTGCTTCTTGAGCGGCTGTTACAGAATCTTGGTAGTAACGCCAACCAAACAGACCGCCTAGACCAACAACCGCACCCAAAATGACTGCTTTGCCGTTCTCTTTCCACCAATCTTTGATCGCTTCTACTTGTTGTTCTTCAGTATCGTAGAGTTCCACTTCCTGTCCTCTTACATCTTAAAAAAGTGGCGACTCTCATCACCACTTTTGAGAATAGATAAATTGTTTAAACTAGTTCAGATAGTTTTGCGATAACGTCTGCTTGGCTGTATGTATCTTGTGTACCACCAATCAGATCTTTCAGTACAACTGTGTTATCCGCAACTTCGTTTTCACCAAGAACCAATGCGACCGCTGCGCCGACTTTATCTGCACGCTTGAACTGCTTCTTGAAGTTACCACCACCAAAGTGGTTCATAACACGTAGACCTGGTACCTGCTCACGTAATGTTTCCGCCAGCTTCATACCCGCCATCATAGTGCCTTCACCCGCTGTGACCATGTAAACGTCAACGCTACGACGAACTTCCGTCAATTCCAAAGTTTCAAGCATCAATACTAAACGCTCTAGACCCATAGCGAAGCCAACAGCAGGTGTTGCTTTACCGCCTAACTGTTCAACCAGACCATCATAACGACCACCACCACAAACGGTGCCTTGTGCACCTAGGCTCTCGGTGATCCATTCAAATACAGTACGGTTGTAGTAATCCAAACCACGAACTAAGCGTTCGTTAACTGTGTATTCGATACCAGCAGCGTCAAGAAGTTCACAAAGACCTGCAAAATGTTCTTTAGACTCTTCACCTAGATAATCAGAAAGACGAGGTGCATCGCCAAGAATTGCCTGTACATCTGGATTCTTTGTATCCAAAACACGTAGAGGATTGGTGTGCATACGACGCTTACAATCATCATCAAGAACGTCAAGATGCTGCTCTAGGAAAGCAATCAGTGCTGTACGGTAGTTCGCACGATCATCCAGCGAACCAATAGAGTTAAGCTCAAGACGTACATGCTTATCGATACCCAGCTCACGCCATAAACGCGCTGTCATCATAATAAGTTCAGCATCAACATCAGGGCCATCTAGACCAAATACCTCAACACCACACTGGTGGAACTGACGGTAGCGACCTTTCTGTGGACGCTCATGGCGGAACATCGGTCCCATGTACCACAAACGCTGCTCTGAGCGATCAATCAGGCTGTTTTCAATACAAGAACGTACACAACCCGCAGTGCCTTCTGGACGTAGAGTCAGACTATCACCATTGCGGTCTTCAAAAGTGTACATCTCTTTTTCAACCACATCGGTTACTTCACCGATTGCACGGCTAAATAGATGGGTCATCTCAACGATTGGCATGCGCACTTCATTGTAACCGTATGCGCTGATTACGTTTTTCACTGTGTTTTCAAGTTTTTGCCACAGTGGTGATTGAGTTGGAAGGCAATCGTTCATGCCTCGAATTGCTTGGATTTTCTTTGCCACAATATCTACCGTTAGGTTAATTACTTAGCGTAATCTAGGTTGAGATTAATCTTGTACTTTAATGTCGATACGTTGTTTCTCGTCAAGAATCGCAGCCTTGGCACGAATCTTCGCTTCAAGTTGCGCGACGAGATCATTGTTATCAAAACGCTCTTTTTGACGTTTGCCGTCTTCGTAGAAAGCACTCTTCTTGTTGCTTCCTGCCAGTCCTAGATGGGAGACTTCAGCTTCACCCGGACCGTTAACGACACAACCGATAATCGATACATCCATCGGCGTAATAATATCTTCTAAGCGTTCTTCCAGTGCGTTGACCGTACCAATCACATCAAATTCTTGACGAGAGCAGCTCGGGCACGCAATAAAGTTGATACCGCGTGAACGAATACGCAGTGATTTCAGAATATCGAAACCAACCTTGATTTCTTCAACTGGGTTAGCCGCTAAAGAGATGCGCAACGTATCGCCAATCCCTTCCGCTAATAACATACCAAGACCAACAGAAGATTTAACCGCGCCAGCACGAGCACCACCCGCTTCGGTAATACCTAAGTGCAGCGGCTGATCAATTTTCTTCGCCAGTAGTCGGTACGAATCGACAGCTAAGAAGACATCCGACGCTTTTACACTGACTTTAAATTGGTCAAAGTTGAGACGATCTAGAATATCGACATGACGCATTGCTGATTCAACAAGGGCTTCTGGCGTTGGTTCGCCATATTTCATCTGGATATCTTTTTCCAGTGAGCCACCATTAACACCAATACGAATAGGAATGTTTTTGTCGCGAGCACAATCGACAACTGAACGAATGCGTTCTTCGTTGCCTATGTTGCCAGGGTTGATGCGCAAACAGTCAACACCGTACTCAGCAACTTTAAGTGCGATTCGGTAATCAAAGTGAATATCCGCGACGAGTGGGACATTGACCTGTTGTTTGATCAGTTTAAATGCTTCGGCTGCATCCATAGTGGGCACAGAAACTCGCACTATGTCTGCACCGACATTTTCCAGAGCACGGATTTGAGCAACAGTCGCTTCAACGTCTGTTGTTCGGGTGTTGGTCATTGACTGTACTGCGATTGGTGCACCGTCACCAATAGGTACATCGCCCACGTAGATACGAGTCGATGGACGACGTTTGATCGGAGATTCGTATTGCATAGTAATTTCTAAGGTAAGTTGAATCTTGCTACTTTGCCTGAAGTATACCCAGAAAGGTCGACAGGTTCACTCGCTAATGTCATTGAAACGTTTTCAGGGGCACCTAAAATGACGCTATATGGCAAATTGCCACTTAATTCTAGCGTCTGACCCGCTTTTTTCACACCAGTCGATAATGTTTTACCTGAAGAGTCCTTAACCTGAATCCAGCAATCATCTGAGAAAGTGAGTTTGAGCAGATTAGCAATCGTGTCGGATTGCGTCGATTGAACTGACTCAGACACCGGCTCTGCTTCCGTAGTATTAACGTTTTGCTCTAGCTGTTTTTCAGGCTGAGCTTCTTGTGCCACTTCTGGGACAATTTCTGTCTCTAGAGGTGCTTGAGAATCTGGTTGCTCTAACACGGGTTCCACTTCTGGCGCGTCATCGGCATTAGCATCGAGCGCAACCTCAGATTGCGGCTGCGCGCTTTCTAAAGTGGTAAAATCGAGTTCTTGGTTAGCGGCCTGCTCTTCAAGCGCAATTTCCTGCTCTGTTTGGCTGGTTAGGTCGACCATGGTCGTTTCTTGGTTTTGCCACCACCAAACGGAAGAGATACCAATAATGACCGCAAAGATCCCCCAAGTGAGGGTCATAATTCGGCTGTCATGGGCTTCACGTTTCGTTTTTCGTGAAAAGCTCTTCATCTCCTGAGGTTCTGGCTTAGTTTCTTCACACCCGTCCAACGCGCAAAGGACGACGGATTCTTCAATTCCTACCGCTTTAGCGTAAGAACGTAGATAACCGCGAGTAAAGGTAGCAACCTGATCAGAAGCAAAGTTATTGTTTTCGATATTCTCAATGATTGAAAGACGGAGACGGAGACGGTCAGCAATTTGCTTTTGCGATAAACCAAGTTGCTCTCGTTTGTTCTTTAATAGCGTACCCGCTTGTACTTTTTCTACTTGCTCTTCGCTAGCTGGAGTTTGTTGTTCAGCAGTCATGATGGTAATAATTCTCTTCTCGTTAGTGCCTTGCTAATTCGCATCTTAATTATTTATTTTTCGTTGAATGCGAGATAACCAAGCCCTGAAATAATTCGAGGTCAAAGCCTCATTTAATAAAAATTTACGCTCCACTCAATAGACAGAGGAATACCCCGAAAGCGTTAACCATTAATTCTAATAGATATCATAGATGAAACAACACAGAGAAAGTGCATATTTTACAAGCAGCTCAAGGTTTTTCGTTATTTTGACATAAAGATCGCTACACGATGTAACAAAAAAGCCAGAGCGAGGCTCTGGCTTTGGTAAATTCTTACACGTGATTATGAAACCGCTTTAATTTCGATGGTCTCACCTTTTGCGGCTTTGTTCATCGCAGTACGCTTAGTACGGTCGATTACATCACCCACCAACTGACCACATGCTGCATCAATATCGTCACCACGTGTTTTACGCACCGTTACGGTGTGTTCGTACTGCATCAACGTTTTCTGGAAGCGGTCGATACGAGAGTTGCTTGGTTTCTTGTATGGTGAACCTGGATACGGGTTAAACGGAATCAGGTTGATTTTACAAGGTGTGTCTTTAAGCAGCTCAGCCAACTCACGTGCGTGGTCCATGTCATCATTAACATGGTCAAGTAACACATACTCAACGGTTACCTTGCCGCGGTTCGCGTTTGAAGACGCAATGTAGCGACGCACAGATGCCAAAAAGTCCTGAATGTCCCAACGGTCATTGATCGGCATGATTTCACTGCGAAGCTTATCATTTGGTGCATGCAGCGAGATCGCTAAAGCAACGTCAATTTTACCCGTCATCTGATCAAGACCAGAAACCACACCTGAAGTGGACACGGTAACGCGACGCTTTGAAAGACCGAAACCTAGATCATCTAGCATGATCTCAAGTGCTGGGATCAGGTTCTTCATGTTCAGTAGCGGTTCACCCATACCCATCATAACGACGTTAGTAATTGGGCGACGACCTGTCTCTTTCTGTAGGCCGATTTCACGTGCAGCACGCCAAACCTGACCAATAATCTCAGACACTTTTAGGTTACGGTTAAAGCCTTGTTGCGCAGTTGAACAGAACTTACACTCTAACGCACAGCCTACCTGAGATGAAACACAAAGCGTTGCACGGTCATCTTCTGGGATGTATACCGTTTCAACGTCTTGATCTCCCACCTTCATAGCCCACTTAATCGTGCCATCAGAAGAGTGTTGTGCTTCCGCCACGGTTGGAGCTTTAATCTCACAACGGTGCTCAAGTTTCTCACGTAACTTCTTGTTAATGTTGGTCATGTCTTCGAAGTTATCAACACCGAAATGGTAGATCCACTTCATTACTTGATCTGCACGGAATGCTTTTTCACCGAGCTGGTCAGCAAAAAACTTACGCATACCTTGACGATCAAAGTCGAGTAGATTGATTTTTTCAGTGGTCATGTGGCCTCTCAAGCGACGGAACATTAAATAAGGGCGCGAATTGTACAGCCTTTACGCAGCGACAACAAGCGTTGTAAAGCCACGTATTTATTAAGGCGTTAATATCGCAGTGATTAAATTTTAAACAGTAACAATCAGCCCGCCTTTTTGACAGGCTGAAGAGGAGAAAATTAGTGGGCGACTTGCTTTATCTTCTCAACAATCGCTTTAAGACCATTGCCTCTGGAAGGGCTTAGGTGTGCAATTAGACCTAGCTGTTCGAAATAGCCATCAGTATCAAAGCTAGTGATCTCCTGAGTGGTTTTGCCATCGAATGCAGCCAGCACCAGTGCAATCAGACCTCGAACAATGCGTGCATCAGAGTCAGCACAGAAATACCACTTGTCTTCGACCTGTTCACTAACCAACCAAACCTGACTCTCACAGCCTGCCACCGTCACTTGTTGCGATTTTAGCTCGTCAGGCATCTGAGGTAGTTTTTTCCCCCACTGGATGACCTGACGATAACGGTCTTCCCAGCCTTTGAAACCTTGCATAGTCGCAATGATATCTTCAACGCTAATATCGTGGCCAAACGGAGATTGAGGAAACGACGACATAGAAAACTCCACCTGTTACTTACTGTATTTTTGGATTAGCTTTTCAACAATGCGAGATACGGCAACAAAGCCAAAGGTCGCCGTCACTACCGTTGCAGCACCAAAGCCACTCGCACAATCCATACGTTTTGGACCTTCCGCTGTCGACTTAACGCCACAAACCGTGCCGTCTGCTTGAGGGTATTTCAACTGCTCAGTTGAAAATACACAATCAATACCAAACTTACGTGCTGGATTGGTTGGAAAATTATGATGGCGACGTAGCGTATCTTTGATCTTTTTCGCTAGTGGGTCCTGAATCGTCTTAGTCAAATCAGCAACCTTAATCTGGGTTGGATCAACCTGACCACCAGCACCACCAGTAGTAATTACTTTGATTTTGTTACTACGACAGTAGGCAAGTAAGGACGCTTTTGCTTTTACGCTGTCAATCGCATCGAGTACATAGTCATACTCTTTACTCAAGTATTCGTGCTGATTGTCAGGAGTGATAAAGTCATCGATGAGATTAACTTTACATTCTGGGTTAATCAGCTTCACTCGCTCAGCCATCACTTCGATTTTACTTTGACCAACAGTACCAGACATCGCGTGGATCTGACGGTTAATATTGGTTACACACACATCGTCCATATCGATAAGTGTCAGTTCACCAATTCCGGTACGAGCTAAGGCTTCTACCGCCCATGAACCAACGCCACCAATACCGATTACACAAACGTGCGCAGCACGCAAAATCTCGACTTCGCTGTTACCGTAAAGACGGCGAGTGCCACCAAAACGTTGGTTGTAATTATCAGAAGCTGGAGTATCGAGTTCGCGCATATGGGTTTTCCGCTTGGTACAAAAACAAAGAGTGCGATTTATACGCACTCTTCAATAAAAAGTCTAGATGAAGGAGACGGGTCCTTGTGCAACTATTGTAGCTTTTCCGGTGGCAATGCCCAAGGTGCTTGAGTCGTTGAGTTTTCAAGACCCAGCTTCCATACACGACCAAAGTGTTTGTAGTGCCCTGCTTCGGTCCCCGCTCTCGGTCCCATGCCGTGATATAAATCAAGATGGTTCTGCTTTACAGCCCCACCGGTATCTAACACGATCAAAAGACGGAGCTGATGTGCACCACTCCATGAACCATCTGAGTTCAGCAGAGGTACTTCAGCCAATATAGGCGTCCCCATAGGGAAGATACTACGGTCGCCAGCCACCGACGCCATAGGCAGCAATGGAATTCCAGCAGAGCCTGTCACTGGAGCATCCGCGCGCGGTTCAAAGAAAACAAATGACGGATTTTGCTCTAGTAGTTCACGAACCGTCTCTTCATCGTTTGCCAGAACCCACTCTTTGATCGCTTTCATTGACATTTTCTCGCGTGAAACGAGTTCTCGCTCAATCAACACGCGTCCAATGCTCACGTACGCTTTGTTATTTTTACCGCCGTAAGCGAAGTATTCCAAAGTATCGTCATCTTCAAAATGAACAAAACCACTGCCCTGAACCTCCATTAAAAATGGATCTATCATATTGGCAGCATAGCCGAGCTCTAACCCTTGTCCGCTAAGTGCACCATCATAAATTTGTGCACGGGTAGGACAATCACTTTCACAAGCGGGTTTGCCATAAACCGGATATTTGAAGACCTCGTTCGGTTGATGACGAAGCTCCATGACTGGAGAAAAATATCCCGTAAATAGGACGTTACCTTTTTTATCTCCACCACCTAGCTGTGCAGCCTGAATGCCGAAGTTAGCAAACTCTGTCGGCTCACCACTTTGAAGAACCCACTCATTGAGTTTTTCATACAAAGGTTGGTATGTGGCCGCCAATGAAGGCGAGTTGTCGACGACCAATTCAGCCTGACGATGGAACTCAGTAAAGTCACGAGGTTTGTCAGACTCAACAAGTGAGGATTTATTCAAAATCGAATTGAATTCATCATCGATATATTGCTGAGCACGATCGGTAGGTTGCGCACAGCCAAACAAAACGCTGACTGCGGCGATAGGAAGATATTTTTTGAACACTAATTTTTATTCCTTTCAAGCGATGCTAAGAGCATGACAAACTTGATTGAAATACGCAATTCACCAGTCGTTAGTGAATGTTAATTTTAATAGTTTTCTGACAATCGATACACAGGCTGGTAGTGAGGCTCGGAGATAAGTTGTAACTCGGTCAACTCTTCATTGAGCACTTTAAAGCGACGAGTTTTATCTCCGACTTGATACTCAAGATACGTCCCGTTCCAAGAGTAGTGTGTATCAACAACCCCACCATCAATCGCGACTCCCGCAGGTGTCACAACAAACGCTTCAGCAGAATAAGAAGCGACGTTCTGTTCAGTCCAAGTCCCATAAAGATTCGACTTAGGGTATTTTTTCTCTAGATAGAAGTCATAAAGAACATTTGCCAGCATAACGGCACCAACAGCTGCGACGATCGCTAACAACAAAATGGCTCGCTCTATGAACTTCTTTTTACCCTTACTTACACTACTCACTTTCTTTACTACCTACCCATCACTAGTATGGAATTCACTCTCTAAGTGTTGTTCAAAATATAGACAACTGCGAATCGAATCTCCTAGCACAGCACAGAGTGACGCATTATTCACAAATTCAGTTAGAAGAAACACTTATACCCAAGCCTAAAAACAATAGATTTAGACGCTAAAAAACGCTTGCCGAAAAAAGAATAAAATTGCAGTATATCTGTATATAAATTCATTACGGAAGATATTGTGAAGATTCGAAGTACAGCTCTGGTTAAGGGGTTCAGACAATCCGCTCCCTATGTCAATGCTCACCGAGACAAAACCATGGTTATCATGATCGGCGGTGAAGCTGTAGCAGATGGAAATTTTGCCAATATTATCAGCGATCTCGCACTGTTGCATAGCTTGGGCGTGAAAATTGTATTGGTCCATGGAGCGCGTCCGCAAATTAACAATCTTCTTGAACAAAATAATCATCACACGCCTTACCACAAAGGTATCAGGATCACCGATGAGACATCTCTCAACTACGTCATGCAAGCCGCAGGGCAACTACAGTTGAGCATTACCGCACAGCTATCGATGAGCCTAAGCAATACGCCAATGGCCGGTACTCAACTTAACGTTGTCAGCGGTAACTTTGTCATCGCTCAACCACTCGGTGTCGACGATGGCATCGACTATTGTCACAGTGGACGCATAAGACGTATCGATGCACAAGGCATCAACCGTATGCTTGATCAAGGTTCGATCGTTTTACTTGGCCCTATCGCCAGCTCAGTGACCGGAGAATCATTCAACTTACTCTCTGAAGAAGTGGCGACCCAAGTTGCAATAAAATTAAATGCCGATAAGTTGATTGGCTTCTGTTCTGAACAAGGCATCATTGATGAAAATGGCAACGCAGTCGCCGAGCTGTTTCCCAAAGACGCAGAACGGATTCTCTCTCGTCTGGAAATCGAACGCGGCAGAGACAATGACTCTTCTTCAGGGACTTTACGTTTCCTTAGAGCAGCAACAGCGGCATGTCGAGCGGGGGTTCCACGTAGCCACTTGGTCAGCTACAAGGTTGATGGCGCACTGATTCAAGAACTTTTCTCTCTCGATGGTATCGGTACTCAGGTCGTTGAGGCGAGTGCAGAGCAAGTCAGACTTGCCGATATTGACGATATTGGCGGTATCCTAGATTTGATTCGCCCATTAGAAGAGCAAGGTATTCTTGTTAGACGTTCACGTGAGCAACTTGAGCAAGAGATTCATCAATTCACCATTATTGATAAAGATGGGCTGATCATTGGTTGCGCTGCTCTTTATCCTTATCCTGATGAGAAAATGGCAGAAATGGCGTGTGTGGCCATTCATCCAGAGTACCGCGATGGAAATCGAGGGCTATTGCTGCTTAACCATATGAGATTGCAATCAAAAGCTCAGGGTATCGAACAGATTTTCGTACTGACGACTCATAGTCTCCACTGGTTTAGAGAGCAGGGTTTCCATGAAATGGGCGTCGACTCTTTGCCATCACACAAGCAAAACTTATACAACTATCAACGTAAATCGAAAATACTCTCTTTACAGCTGTAAGGTGTTGATATTCTCATAGTTGCGCTTGAAACGGTGAACTTTCCTACATTATTCACTTTATTTCATGCGTCAGTTTGGTTAAAATTCGAGCTCCCAAATAAATGGGAGCTAAATAGGATTCACTTATCCGCTTAACTTATTCGCAAGTTAAGTCGCAAGGATTGCTTGAGGTAACTCACTACGTCACTTAGAGCAAACTGTCGATGAAAAAAATTATCTGTAACTCAGTCCAGAGTTTTTGGGATATGGCAGACAATGAACTGCTAGAAAATCTAGACGTTCACTGCGTCTTTCCCGTTACAGAAGGCTTAAAAGCATTCATTTTGAACTATCAAAAAAAATACCGCATTCGCAGTATTTCTTTCACTAAAGCACTTTAACTGCTGCATTCGGTAACCACGGAAGGTTATCCACTCACTTGCAACCGCTCTATCAATCCACTTGCTCGCTCAGTCCGAACCTTAATGCCTCTTTTCATCACTCCATCATCGACATATAAGCTCAAACGCTTTTTGGCTCGAGTGATCCCTGTATAGATCAGCTCACGCGTTAAAATAGGGGTAAACTCAGGTGGAAGAATCATTAGAGTATGCTCAAACTCACTACCCTGTGACTTGTGAATCGTCATCGCGTAGGCGGTTTCATGCTCTGGAACTCGACTTGGCAGCACCGACTTCACACTACCATCCGGAAGTTCAAAAAAGACTTTCAGCCTTGGCTGACTGTCTGATTCATCAAGCATACAGATACCAATGTCACCATTGTAAAGCCCTAGCGAATGGTCATTGCGTGTCACCATTACTGGTCGACCGTGATACCAAATTTCGTCCTGAACCTGAATAAGTTTACGTGCGGCCAAGGCGCGCTCGATACGCAAATTTAGCCCTTTAACCCCAAAGTCTCCCTCACGAATAGCACACAACAAACGACAGCGTGAAAATAGTTCCAACACGGCTTTCGCTTTATGAGCCGCGGTTTCAAGTTCACCGGTACTAACATCGTGTTGCGAAATGTTCATACGTTTGAGGTAGTCGCTGTACTCGCTCACTAGAGATTGAATTAATTGGCTGTAGTGTTGACTATCGATAGGAAATCTCGCGATATCAGCAAACTCTTTTTGCCACACCCAATCGACTTTCTGCGCCGAACCTGCGTTAACCGCCTGAGAAAGCTGACCGATACCTGAGCGTGCATCAAAACGGTAGCTCTTTTTGAGCATACACAAGCTATCAGCTATCGAAGGTTGAGCATTATTTGTCTGAGCCAGTGTTGTATAGCCCGTTAAACGCGCCACTTGCGTCGCTTGTAACTGACTGAAACCAAAATGACTAAACGAGCAAATATCCCCAAGCACCGCTCCCGCCTCTACCGAAGCTAGCTGGTCTTTATCGCCAAGTAAGATCAAACGTGCATGCTTAGGTAACGCATCAATCAATTTGTACATCATCGGCAGATCAACCATAGAGGCTTCATCGACAACAAGAATATCTAAGTGAAGCGGATTATCTCGGTTATGTCGAAACTCTGCGCTGTTTGGTATCGCGCCCAATAGGCGATGAAGCGTACTTGCATCTGTAGGAATTGCTTGCTTGAGCTCTAACGACACTGGCAAACCAGCAACCGCTTTACCTATCGATTCCGTCAAACGGGCCGCTGCTTTCCCCGTCGGCGCCACCAGTTTAATGGTTGGATATTCATTATTGCTTTGTGCTTGCTCGATAAGTGCTGCAAGTAATTTGGTTACCGTTGTTGTTTTACCGGTTCCCGGTCCACCTGAAATCACCGCAAAACGTCGGCTCAGCGCAACCGCTGCCGCAACCTTCTGCCAGTTAACACAAGCAGCCATTGGTACCAACTCATCTAACACCGACAAATCAGAGACACTTTTCGCCGCAACAAGCTTTTGGTCTATGGTAGGCCAATCCAAGATTTCCTCGCACACGACGTCTAGGTGGTCACAAACCATACGCTGACGAAGCACCGAATTTAGCTCTCCAGAATCAAAGCTTTTCTTAATATCTTCAAATAGATAACGATAATTTCTTGCAAAAAGATGATCGAGTAGATCTGCGAGCTTTTGCACGTCAGCGGGCTTTTGGATCATAGGTGACCCAAAGCTATTTAAGCGTTCGGCTAGTGCAACTTCGTAATGCCAATAGCGATGAAGGTAGAGCCGTTTACCATCAAATATTAGTGGCAGCGATTCTCCCATTGTTCCGACTAATGGCGCCGAACTAAGGCACTGATGCCAATCCACTCCGACCAAGATTTGATTAAGTTGATGGGCAGCCTCACCGAAAAGACCAAGCTTGGCACTTAGATCAACCGCCTGTCCCTGAGCATCGTTCAATGGAAGACAAATATGACCTTTTCCTAACTCACTGCTCACCACTCCGGCAATGAACCCCAGATATTGGTCATGAGATTGAGACTCGATGAATCGTGCAAACTGATAATCAAGTTGTCGGATACTGCCTTTCAGCGCTAACTGTTTGAGGGGTTGAACTAGATTCATCATGATCAAAGTAACTCCATCTGGCCTGCGCTATTTTGCTTCACATCAATCGCTTCACCATCGATCAGTTTGTCCATGTCGGTCAAAAACTCCAAGCTTGGTTTGGCACTAAATACACCATGGTCACTCGCGCCATCCATACCTCTCAAAAACAGGTAGTAAACTCCACCAAAATGCTGCTCATAGTCATAGTTGGCGATACGGCTGCGCAAAAAACGGTGCAGTGCTAAAGCATAAATCTGGTATTGAAGATCGTAGCGATGATCGGCCATTGCCGTTTTTAATGCATCGCCATGATAGAAACTCACTTCATCGCCAAGGTGATTCGACTTCCAGTCAAGAACGTAATACTTACCTTGGTGTTCAAATACCAAGTCAATAAAACCTTTCAACATACCCTGAACGGTGTGAAAACCCAGGTCACCCGCTTTGGCTGAAAGCGGATCATGGCGCTGAATAATTCGGTTAAGTGCAGGAGCCGACAGCACTTCAATCGGTAATAAGAATTCCATCTCAACCAGTCGTTGACTAGGGTCTTTTTGGTTGAGTAGCAACGATTTACCATCTAAAGGAGTCGCTAACACGGTATCGATAAGTTGCTGAAGAACTGACAGCCAGTTGATGTCTAACTGCTCACTTTCTAATAGCTGGGCAATTATTTCACTGTTTTCATCGCTGGTCGCAGGCAGAGTGAACTCAACCTCTTCGAATAAGGTATGTAAGAAGGTGCCAGGTCTTGCCCCTCGCGGAAAAGTAAAAATCGACATTTCGGGATCGGAAATTTCGTCTAGATCCTGTTCACCTGAAGAATCAATATCGAGGTGCATCAAATCCGTGAAGGCTTCATCACTATGATGAGAGCCCTGTTTTACCAATCCTGAATAGCTGGTAATCCGCCAGTTGCGATCAATCTCATGGCTCAGTTCACTGGCTGTCAGTGAATGTTGAGACTCATTTAGTAAACTAAACGGTTGTGAATGCTGTTGGGGTAACGCTGACAGCACAACGCAATTCAACCCATCCACTTGCTTTTGAATAGCTAAGGTTAAATCTTGTATACCACCCTGCTGCCCATCCTGAAGCAAATGCCCCATCGCACTATTGTGAACCCCCGTAGGCTCTTTGGTTGAACGCCCATTCCTCAACGGAGACGCGCCAATATAGCAACCATAAACCGCTCGAGTTAAGGCGACGTATATCAAACGCAGATCTTCTGCCAAACGCTCTTTGTCGGCCTGAGCAAGCGACGAATCCTGCTTAGCGATATCTAAAATGGTTTGATCTTGCTTGGCATCGTAATACTTGGCTTCACTTGCTTCTCGATGACTCATAGCAAAAGGCAAGAAAACGAGGTCATATTCAAGACCTTTTGACTTGTGGATTGTCACGATTTGCACCAAATTGCGTTCAGACTCCAAACGCTGAATTTGCTCCTCGCTGCCTCCCAAACCATTTTGCGCATCACTGATTGCCTGAGCGAGCCAACGCAACAAACCGTGGTCACTTTCCAGCTCTTGGCTCGCCTGTTGTAAGAGCTCACCAATATGCATTAAGTCAGTAAGATTGCGCTCACCCGCCTCTTCTTCCAGCATACGTTCTGCAATATGACGCTTACTCATCACACTGCGCAGCATGGGTAGCACACCACGCTGACTCCATAGCTTGCGATACTCTTTGAATTCATTGATCGCACTTTCCCACTCATTCTCATCATTATTGAGCTTGTCGAGTGTTCCGGCATCAAGAGCAAAAATTTCTGAGGCTAGACTGGCACGCAAGGCACGATCATTTTCAGGTGTAAGTACAGCTTGCAGCAAACGCTGAATATCTTGCGCGATCAAAGAAGTAAAAACGCTGTCACGGTTCGAAAGGTACACACTCGCTATGCCCTGCTTGGCAAGCGCTTCTTTAACCATGCGACCTTCGCTACCAGTGCGAACGAGAACCGCTATATCACCGGCCTGTATCTGATGTTGCTTATCACCATCAACAAAGTGAGCCCTCTGCTCTTGCGCTGCCGTTAGTATTGTCTGTATCTGGTCAGCCGTCGCTTTGGCCATAGCTTGCAAATACTCACCTTTCGGTAACGGTTTATCGTCGGCGTCTTGCAGCCAATAGGTCAGCGCGGGTTGCTTTTGGTCACCGATGAACCAAGTGCGATTTTGAGCTTTAGGACTATGATTAACCGCAAGGAACGGAATGTCCTCATCATAAATAAATGGACTCGTAGGTAGTTCAAAAATCTGGTTTACCGCCGCCACCATATCTGCGCTCGAACGCCAGTTAGTTCCAAGGGTAAAGTGAGACGAAACCTGCTTACGAGCCTTGATGTACGTAAAAATATCAGCGCCACGGAAACCATAAATGGCCTGCTTAGGGTCGCCGATCATGAACAACCCACATTGTGGATGGTTCAAATAGATACGGCTAAAAATGCTGTATTGCAGAGGATCGGTATCCTGAAACTCATCAATCATCGCAACCGGATATAGCGTCCGAATACGTTCCGCAAGCAATTCTGATTCATCGCTATCAATGGCTGCAGAGAGATTAGTTAACAGGTCATCGAACGATAACCACTGTTTTTGCTGCTTCGCTTTTGCCAGCATAGAACGGCAATGCTCTATTGCATGAGCAAGAATCGGCGCTTTAAGAGTGATCGGATTGGAAAGAAATTCTTCAATCGCCGAAAACACAAGATGCTCTGGCGCACTCCCTTTTGGCGTTTTTTCGTGCAGCACCTGCTGAGAAAAGCGCTCCAGCTTGTCTGGGTAGTCATAGCCAGTGGTATCGGATGCAGCCCAATGGTTGACCTCTTCCAGCCACGCTGGCAGGGATTTTTTGGTGTAGCTGCGCTTATTCACATCAGAATCATTGATGATGGCAAAAAGGTCATCCTGATGGTTTCGCCACAACTGTTTCAATTCATCAACACGCTCAAGATTTTGCTTATGCAGATCCGCCAACGAACCACTCATCGCTTTAACCGAAAGACTTAGCGGCGCTCCCGTTAAATAGTTAGTGATATCGCGCAGCAGATCAGAAGGAGCGTTCCATAGTCGACGAACCTCACCCGCCAAGTTCAGTGGCAGTGGATAAAAATTTCGCCGCCAATAGTCAGCAACCACTTGTGCTTTAAGGTGGCTTTCATCAGTAACAAACTCATTATTAAATCGACTGCCTGACTCAAACGCATTTTGGGTCAGCATACGCTGACAGAAGCCGTGGATGGTATAGACCGCGGCTTCATCCATTTGCCTCTCAGCTTGAAGCAAGATATCAGCCGCTAGCTTATGATCATGCACCTCTTCAAGCAGAGGTTGGATCACAGGGTCATGACTTGTCCCTCGAGCAAACGCCAGTCGTGCATCATGAATCCTCGCTCGGATACGATCGCGCAATTCTGCCGTTGCAGCTTCCGTAAAAGTAACAACTAAAATCTGATCAACCGTTAAAGGGACTTGGTGCTTCGTTTTTGGATCACCATGACCCAAAAGCAATCTGAGGTATAAGCCAGCGATGGTAAATGTCTTACCCGTACCCGCCGATGCCTCGATAAGCCGAGCACCGTGCAAAGGAAAAGTCATGGCATCTAGCGGTGTCACCATAGACGTTGCTGTCATAAAAATTCTACCTTTCTAATCAAAACCCAAGATCCAAGTGTGATCTAGACTTAAAAATGATTGTAATTACGTTAAACGCCTAAATAGTTAGGACTTTATGGGATCTTTCTCACGGCAGAACATTGTTCTAACCGCTAGTATCCGCGACATGTGTTGAGCAAGTGACGTTAACTTTGAATTTAACCGCACTTGTGAACAACCAACAGAATCATGGTCCCTCTGACCTGTGGCCGTACAGCGAACGCCCTACACAATAATGATTTACTGGCGGCCACCTACTTTCCTCATGCTATCAATCACTCAACATCTTCACGATTTTTTGCGGTTAAACGCGGAGCCTGAAGCACCAATGCACTCATCATTCGTACTTGCGCTGCCAGCTCGTCACTCCAGTTCGGCCAGACACGCGCGATATAAGGATTATTGCCTTCACCAGCAGCCATAAAGCTGTCATTAAATGTTTCCGCCATTTTTTTCAGCGACTTCTCTTCATCGTCTACCCAATTACCACGGCTAAAACCCGCTTCAACACACGCTAAGGCGGTTTTAGGGAAATAGCACAACGGCTGCGTCATACCCTGATAGAACAGACGGATCAATTCAGCCAATAGTGACTTAGCATATGTCGAATCATCGACGGCTGGATAAACCAGATGAACCACGCCCTCTTTACGGTCGTAGCCAATCATGTGAGTGGGCTTATTAATGCCCATCGCTGACATTGAGAGGTGATCAATCCACGCTGCGAGATAGTCCTGAGCACGAATGCTGCCACTACGGTAGCGAATCAATCCAGATTGATAGTGTTGGGTCAGCCAGCCAGTAAGGTTGACGAGTTTATCCTCTCCCAGCACGTCGAAGCTGAGTTTGATTTCCAAATCCTCATGTTCAGCACCGCATAAGAAGGTTAATTTCTCGACCAACTCTTCAGCCTGAACACGATTGGTTTCAAATTCAATATCACCGAACGCACCGACTGGTAGTTTGCCTTGAGCACGCTGTTGCTCAACAAAGCGGTTTACCATGGTTTGTGAGTCTTGTTCACCTGCGAGTCGATGCTTAAGCAAACTATCGAGCAGACCATCACGCATCTGATAGCTTTGCAGCCCATTCAGTACGAAAGGCTCGTCATCTTCCATAACAGGCAGAGGTGGTTCAAACATTACTTTCAAACGGCGATTGAAAAAATACTGAACAGGTAAACGCCAAAAACGCTGTAACTCAACCAAATCCAATTCCAACGGATAGGTGGCATCGAGCAGATAATCCTCAAGCTGACGGTTAAACTCACCACCGCTTTGACCTTGTCTGTTCGCAGCGGGCAGCCACTCTTTGGCATAGCTTGGCTGTTCACCGACAAATGCACTGGCACTAAACGGCACCATAGAATGGCGATGAATCAATCGGCTAAGTAACCGATCCCCAGACGCATCACTAGGCAATGACTCATCGCCCTCTAAGCAATAGTTTTGTTGGCAATATTCCGTTAACTCAGACACCAATACCGACGGGACGCGCTCAGTATTGTCCTGAATCGAACGGCCAACATAGCTAATGTAAAGCGTTTGCTGCGCTGAAAGCATTGCTTCAAGGAATAAATAGCGGTCATCGTCACGACGAGAACGATCTCCAGGCTTGGTTCGACCATTCATTAGATCGAAACCTTCTGCGGGCATTGAACGAGGATAAACGCCATCATTCATCCCCAACAAACAGACAACCTTAAATGGAATTGAGCGCATCGGCATCAAGGTACAGAAGTTGACTTGTCCAGCTAAGAAGCGCTGACTTACTCTCGTTCCTGCGAGTTTATTATGTAGATACTGAGCCACGATAGCTGGCGCTAAGGTTTGCTCAAAAGCTGCATCAGTGAGTTGCTCTTTGAGATTGACCAAAGTATCTCGAATCGATTTCAATGCCGCCTCACCTTCCAGCTCCACCGAGAAAAAGTCATCGAGCAATAAGGTGAGGACTTCACGCCAGCTATCAATTGACTGGGTGAGTTGCAGTTTTTGGCGATAGTCGCTGATGGTCTCAATAAAGTGTGCCAGCTTACCCGCTAGCTCGGCCCCCATGCCCTGAACTTCATTATAAGGTGCGATCATTCCTGATTGAGATTCAAACAAACCCGCGCTATTGGGCATCGCGTAACCAAGTAACATACGCTCAATGCCGAATTGCCATGTATTTTGTTCGGTTGCCGGTAATTCAAATTCCAGACTCGTCGAGGCGTTCAACCCCCAACGAATACCTGATTCCTCAACCCACTGCTTCGCTAAAATAAACTCATCTTCGTTTAATTCAAATCGTGCTAGTACTGCTGGAGTTTCGAGTAACTCTAACAGCTCTGACGCCAAACAACGCGTATTCGGTAAATTAACCAACTGCATAAAGGCATTAAGGATCGGACTTTCTTGATCTGCGGTTCGGTCGGATATTGAGTAAGGAATAAAACGTTCGCCCGGTGCATTCCCATATACCGCCTGTATCGCTGGGCTATAGGCATTAATATCCGACACCATAACGATAATATCGCGCGGTTTGAGCGCAGGATCCGCATCGAACATCGCTAATAACTGGTCATGAAGCACTTCTACCTCACGCATCGGGCTGTGACAAGCATGCAAGGTCAGCGACTTATCCTCCAAAGCGATGACTTGCTTGTGTGTACTGGTCTCTAGTTGCTGGTCATTCTGGTGTTCTTCCAGATTGAGAATATCCGCTTGTAGATGGTGAAGCAGACTGTCTCGTTCGACATCAACAAAAGCTTCGATCTCGTTCGATTCAAGTTGTGACAACAAATACATGTTATCGCGCCCCAACTTACCCATAGAAGCCAACAGGCTATTGCCAACCGCGTCGGTATGCAGTTCGTCGATGACGTTCTCTTCTAGACTGCCTTTTAACTGTTCGCTTTCGCCATGCTGTTCGGAGTGATCCTGATTCCATACCACATGCTTACGATGCTTAGCCGCTAAACGAGCAAGGAATTTTCTATCTCGCACTTCTCCCCAGTAGTAACGACAAGGATTCGTAAACATCAGATGAACGTCGATATGCTCACCAATCGCTTTTAACGCATCCATATAGCGCGGAGGCAAAGAAGTGATACCAAACACAAATAAGCGTTTTGGCAGATGATCAAAGCTCGCCTGACTGCTTTCTAAGGTATCAATAAAGTGCTCATAAAGATTGGCACGATGGTAAGGTGACTGACCAAGAGCGACCGTATGATCATAAAGTGCCTGCCATAGGATAGGCTGCCACGGATGTTCGTCGTCGAGTTCAAAAACCGTCTGCCCAGCTTCCCAAGCCGCTATCCATTCTGGACGATAGACGAGATAGCCATCAAAAATGTCGGCTATTTTTTCAGACAACTGATAGAGCTTAGATTTGTCATCATCTTGCTCTAAATAGTGTTTGAGTGGTTCAAACTCCTCTCGCCCGAGTAACTCAGGCAAAATCAGCATCAATTTCCAAGTCATTGACTCTTTGTTGAATGCACTGCGTTTGGGTACGTCAGGTAGAACCTGAGTAAACATATTCCAAATAAAAGTAGCTGGCAGAGGGAACTCGATGTTCGCTGCCACCCCAAACTCCTTGGCTAGCTCCATCTTTAACCACTGAGACATCCCCGGACTCTGAACTAAGATCTGCTCTTGCTCAAATGGGTTTGACAAAGGGTTAAGCCGTACAAGCTCAACAAGTAAGGATTTTAATATATCCACTTGATTGGAATGGTAGACAGTAAACAAAACACACTCACACTATTAATGCCGCAACTAGGGTGAGACTAGCACATGCAGCTAAATTTCGAGAGTGTTATAAGCGTATGATTTGGCTCGAATCAAAATACCCGCTCAAGCCTTAGACAGACAAGAGCGGGTAGGAGGGAGAAATTATCAACTCATTGTTAGAGAGCTAATTATTGAGCGATGAGATCTTTGTAAGCGATCGTTTTGCCTTGTGGTTTTTCATTCGCCAGCTTGGCTTTAGGCGCACCAGGTTGAGACAACCAGTACTGTGGATCTTTCTTCTCATTCAGTTTCGGACCACACTCACCTTGTGCACCACTACGCTCTAGACGCTGTAGTACACGGTCTTGTGCTTGCGCTAAACCATCCAATGCTTCCTGAGGCGTTTTCTCGCCACTTGCCGCTTCAGAAACGTACTGCCACCATAGCTGTGCTAGCTTCGGATAGTCAGGAACGTTGGTTCCCGTTGGCGTCCACTGCTTACGTGCATCACTGCGGTAAAACTCAACCAAACCGCCGAGTTTCGGCGCAGCTTCTGTCATAGCATCAGAGTTGATGTCTGATTCACGAATTGGAGTCAAACCAACCAGCGTTTTCTTCAAACTCACTGATTTCGATACGACAAACTGAGCGTACAACCACGCTGCCTGACGGCGGTCAAGTGGTGTGCTGTTTAGGAATGTCCAAGAACCTGCATCCTGATAACCCAGTTTCATGCCTTCTTCCCAGTAAGGACCACGTGGAGAAGGTGCCATACGCCATTTTGGCGTACCATCTTCATTCACTACCGGTAGTCCAGGTTTGGTCATGTCAGCGGTAAAAGCGGTGTACCAGAAGATTTGCTGAGCAATAGAACCTTGAGCCGGAACTGGACCCGCTTCACCAAACGTCATGCCCTGTGCTTCTGGTGGCGCGTACTGCTTGAGCCAGTCTACGTATTTGGTTGTCGCATACACTGCGGCTGGACCATTGGTTGCACCGCCACGAGCGACATCTGAACCGACGGGTTTACAGCCTTCAATACGAATGCCCCACTCGTCAACAGGTAGACCGTTTGGAATACCCTTATCGCCAGCACCGGCCATTGAGAACCATGAGTCAGTGAAACGCCAACCTAGAGAAGGATCTTTCTTACCGTAATCCATGTGCCCGTACACTGGCTCGCCATCGATAGTCTTCACTTTATCGGTGAAAAACTCTGCAATATCTTCATACGCAGACCAGTTCAATGGAACACCGAGTTCATAGCCGTACTCTTTTTTAAACTTGGCTTTTAGATCTTCGCGCTCAAACCAGTCCGCACGGAACCAGTATAAGTTCGCAAACTGCTGATCAGGAAGTTGATACAATTTACCGTCTGGCCCCGTTGTGAAATCCAAACCAATAAAATCAGGTAAATCCAAATATGGGTTAGTAACGCTTTTTCCTTCACCTGCAATGAAGTCTGAAATAGGTACAACTTTTCCGTAACGAACGTGAGTACCAATTAAGTCGGAATCGTTAATGTAGCCATCATAGATGTTACGGCCAGTCTGCATCTGGGTTTGTAGTTTCTCAACGACATCACCTTCTTGAATTAGGTCATGATTAACCTTAATTCCGGTAATTTCATAAAACGCTTTCGCCAAAACTTTCGCTTCGTACTCGTGCGTTGTGATGGTTTCAGAAGCAACATTAATTTCCATACCTTGGAAAGGCTTAGCAGCATCAATGAACCACTGCATCTCTTGCGTTTGTTCCTCTTTCGACAGTGTCGAAGGAGTAAACTCTTCACTCATCCATTTTTTCGCTGCTGCTATATCAGCCAGGGCAGCAGGAGAGATTGCAGCAAGCGCAAATGTCAGCGCCAAACTACGTGCAAGGTAAGACTTTTTGATATCCTTTTTCATTCTTGTGTAACTCCAGTTATGAGTATTCTGTCTCTTACGTTATTGATTACGCTCATGACCCTGAGACTATGGCTTACTGTCAGCTTGGTCAGGAGCACATGTCAGTCAGTTGTTGTTATCCCCATTTCAAAACCGTACCCAGCCAAACTACGCAGATCGTAAATGGCACCCAAATTGTCAGTTCAGTAAACCCAATAAATCCCAAGTGGATAAAAGCGGAACTTAATAAACCGATAAACAGCCGATCACCACGAGTGGTTGTAATCGGAAGGAATCCTTTGCGCTCAATACATGGTGTACGAATTTCTCGAACCGTCATCGTGAGCAAGATCAGAGCTATTCCTAGGAAGAACAGTGCTGAAGGTGTAGTCCATGCCATCCAAGCCATAATGTTTCTCCTTATACTCGACCTAACGCGAAGCCTTTCGCGACATGGTTTCTAACGAACCAGATAACCAAAATACCCGGTAAGATGGTTAGTACCCCAGCCGCAGCCAACACACCCCAGTCAATACCCGACGCGCTCACGGTTCGAGTCATAACGGCTGAAATTGGCTTAGCCTCTACGGATGTCAGCGTACGAGCAAGCAACAGCTCGACCCAACTGAACATGAAGCAGAAAAAAGCCGAGACCCCAATCCCCGAACGGATCATCGGCAAAAAGATTTTGATGAAGAACTTAGGAAAGCTGTAACCATCAATGTAAGCGGTCTCATCGATTTCACGGGGAACACTCGACATAAAACCTTCCAGAATCCATACCGCGAGTGGCACATTGAACAGACAGTGCGCCAATGCGACCGCAATATGGGTGTCAAACAAACCAACCGAAGAGTAAAGCTGGAAGAATGGCAGCAAGAACACAGCTGGTGGTGCCATACGGTTGGTTAACAACCAGAAGAACAGGTGCTTATCACCGACGAACTTAAAACGAGAAAACGCATAAGCAGCAGGCAACGCAACCGTTAAGGTAATGACCATATTCATCACTACATAGATGATCGAGTTGACGTACCCCATATACCAACTTGAGTCGGAGAAAATGGTCTGATAGTTCTTAAACGTCCAGTTCTCAGGAAAGAAGCTCAGGCTTCCTAATATCTCTTGGTTTTCTTTAAACGACATGTTGAGCAGCCAGTAAATTGGCAGCATCAAACAGATGATGTAGAACGCTAGCCCGACGATCTGTGTGTATCGGGTGTATGTTGATTTTGTCATCGCCATTGTTGTTTCCTTACTTACTTTCACCGTGCGTCATTGCGGTGTAGAACACCCAGCTCACCAATAGGATGATCAGGAAGTAGATGATCGAGAATGCCGCAGCCGGACCAATATCAAACTGACCAATCGCCATTTTGGTGAGTGTCTGACTGAGGAATGTGGTTGAGTTACCCGGACCACCGCCGGTTAAGACAAACGGTTCGGTGTAAATCATGAAGCTGTCCATAAATCGGATCAGAATGCCGATCAGAAGAACGCTTTTTAGCTTAGGTAGCTGAATGTAACGGATGATTGACCATGTTGATGCACGGTCTATATTCGCAGCTTGATAGTACGCATCAGGAATCGCGCGCAGCCCCGAATAACACAGGAGTGCTATCAATGAAGTCCAGTGCCAGACATCCATCAGAATCACGGTCAACCACGCATCAATTGGATTGCCTGCATAGTTGTAATCAACCCCCATACCATTGAGAGCCCAACCAAACAGACCGATATCTGCACGACCAAAGATCTGCCAAATGGTCCCTACCACGTTTAGCGGAATCAGCAGAGGAATGGCCAGTACAATGAGGCAAAAAGCAGACCAGCGACCTTTGGTTGGCATGGTCAAAGCAACGATGATACCTAGCGGTACTTCGATGAGTAGAATGGTAAAAGTGAATCCAAACTGGCGCACAAGAGCACCATGCAACCTTTCATCATTGAGAATCTCACGATACCACTCCGTGCCGACGAAATAAGCCGTATTGGCGTCAAAGATATCTTGTAGCGAGTAGTTCACTACGGTCATAAGAGGAACAATGGCACTAAAGGCCACCAGCGCAAACACTGGCAGGACAAGAAACCATGCTTTATTGTTTGAAACCTTATCCATTACTCTTCCCCTACATTGACTAAAAATTCATCGACATACAGCATGGTCCATTGCTCTGGGAAGCTGATATATGCGTGTTTATCAGGCACCGGCTGATCTTCTTGTAAGCGTGCTTTGATCTGCTTAGAACCCAATTGCAAGGTGACGATTTTGTAGGTACCAAGGTCTTCGACATGGAGCACTTCGCAGCTCAACGCCGACTCATTCCCTTTCTCCCATACGTGGACAAATTCAGGTCGAATGCCGATTTTGATGTTATCGCTCCCTGCCTGAGAGATGGCGTGACGGTAAGATTCAGATAGTGGCACTTCTACATCATCAAACCGAACGCCATTTTCCGTTGGAGTGACTTCCATTAAGTTCATCCCCGGGCTACCAATGAAGTAACCAACGAAGGTGTGATTTGGTCGTTCAAACAACTCACGTGGCGTTCCAAACTGAACAATCTGACCGTTGTACATCACGGCAATTTCATCAGCGAAAGTGGAAGCCTCAAGTTGGTCATGAGTCACGTAGACCATAGTGATATTGAACTGCTGATGAATCTGTTTGAGCTTGCGGCGCAGCTTCCATTTCAGTTGTGGATCGATAACCGTTAAAGGTTCATCAAACAGAATCGCCGAAACATCATCTCGAACTAAGCCACGCCCCATAGATACTTTCTGCTTTTCATCCGCCGTGAGATGCTGGGCTTTTTTAGACAACACATTAGTCAGCTCCAAAATCTCTGCGATTTCAGTCACCTTGGAATGTATTTTGGCTTTATGAACCTTCATATTGCGCAGTGGGAATGCAAGGTTGTCGTACACCGTCATGGTGTCGTAAATCACCGGAAACTGAAAAACCTGAGCAATATTGCGATCTTGAGGACGAAGTTCATTCACCCTCACATCATCAAACATCACATCCCCTTGAGATGGACTCATTAAGCCAGAAATGATGTTGAGCAAAGTGGATTTACCACAACCAGAAGGCCCTAGTAACGCGTATGCTCCTCCTTGTTTCCAAACATGGTTCATCTCTTTGATGGCATAAGTCGAAGAAGACGTGGGCTTCTTATCATAGGTGTGAGCCAGTGAATTAAGTGTAATTTGAACCATGAACGCTATCCCCTAACATCACGAATCGGGGCATGGATGAGATTGTTATCCATACCGAAGACATAAAATTTGTGGATTGGAATGTAGATTTTGATCGTCTCATCAACGTCGTAGCTATGGACGCCCGGTAAATGCAGCACCATATCCAGATGAGCGTTGCGCACGTGAAGGAAGGTTTCAGAGCCACTGATTTCCGCCACTTCAACCTGAACGGTGAGTTCAACATCATCATCATTTTTAGGCAGTAAGCTCAGATGACTTGGGCGAATCCCAAACTGGTAATGACCCATATCCAATTTACTTAGTGACTGATTTAACGGGAAATGCGCACTTTGATCGAACGTCACTTCGTTCGAGGTAATTTCGCCAGAAATAAGATTGATCGGCGGTTCACTAAATAGGGTCGCGGAATCCACATTGTCAGGGTGATGGTAAACAGAAGCGGTTGGACCAGACTGAATCACTTTTCCTTCATGAAGAATGGTCGTCGTTCCTCCTAGTGCCAGTGCCTCGTTCGGTTCGGTCGTCGCGTAGATAGCAATCGTATGTCTAGTCTGAAATAGCTCGCGCATCTCCTGACGTAACTCTTCACGCAATTTGTAGTCAAGATTCACTAATGGCTCATCGAACAGAATGATCTCTGCATCTTTTACCAAAGCTCTTGCCATAGCCGTACGCTGTTGCTGACCACCTGATAGCTCTAATGGGTACTTGTTTAGGTGTTCAGTTATGCGCAACATTTCTGCTGTCGCATAAACGCGTTCCTGAATCTCTTTATCTGCCATCCCTGCAAGTCTTAGCGGCGAAGCCACATTTTCAAACACAGTCAGGTTGGGATAATTAATAAACTGTTGGTAAACCATAGAGATGTTACGGTCACGTACCGACACGCCCGTCACATCAATACCATTGACTAAAATCTTTCCAGAAGTCGGGCGATCCAGCCCTGCAATGAGCCTCATTAAAGAGGTCTTACCCGCTAACGTACGTCCGAGCAACACGTTAAACGAGCCCGGCTCAAAAGTGAGGTTGACATCAGAGATATGCATATCTCCGTCAACATATTTGCTTACCTGCTCAAGTGTTAATGACACTAAAAACTCCTTACCATTCGAACAACAATCTTTTTCGATATTGCTCACTAGAGCGAGAGTCGTGCCAACTTACACAAATAAGAAACAAAAAATTCACATATCGTCTTACAGCCCTTTAAACATAAAGATATTTTGATGAACAAGTCAGTAAGACACTTGGTTTATTAGTAATTTCGTATATGAGACCCTTGTAACATTTGTTAATAAAATGTGTTCAATTGATGTTCAATGTGTTCATAGAAGTGATATGTTAGATGAGCGTTTGTGATCATTAACGTTCACATACGAACAATTAGAATAATTACTTAATTCAGGCCAATTTAACGCTGCTAGTGGTCAAGACTATGGACAAAACACATCTATCTATGATTGAGCGATCCTGGCAAAGGTGCCGGGAGGCGGGGCTCGTTCACAATAGTCATCCAATAATTGAAATGGAGACCGGTCAGGCCTTTAGCCATACCCTTGAAGAACATTCAGGGCTATTAACCACTACCCAGCAAAAAGTCCTGCCCTTCTATGACAGCTTACTCGCCAACAGCAACTGCCTGATCACATTAGCGAACACCAATGGACAGGTGTTGAACAGTTGGGGTGAACAACGTTTCTTCTCACAACGACAGCCTCAAGTCTTTCAGAATGGCGTAAACTGGCAGGAAAACCTGATTGGTACCAACGCAATTGGTACAGCCCTAGAGACAGGTTCCATTGTTCAAGTGTTTCACGATGAACACTTCTTAACGTCTAACCGCTTTATGACGGGCTCCGCTGCCCCACTTTTTGATGCAGACAGAAAAATGGCCGGAGTACTTTCGATATCCAGTGACGCCTACATGCCAACCGCCCACACTCTAGGTATGGTAAAGCTGATGTCTCAGGCGATTGAAAACCAACTTATTGCATCCAAGTTTCAAGCAGATCACTATCTTTTGTGGTTTAACACTTCAGCGGAAAATATTGATAGCCAGTGGTCTTCCCTCTTGGTATTCAATGAACAAGGCGTGATCATTTCTGCCAACCGTCGAGCCGAAGTGGTCTTAGGGCAAGATCTGGCACTTCAGCGTTTAGATCAGATCTTTGATATTAGGCTGGAACAGTTACTATCCCATCCACCTTTTAATCCAGCAGCAATCACAACCCACTCTCGCTTTAGCTTTTTTGGTATTATTACACCGCCTAAAGTGCCTAAAGGGCGTCAACTCGATTACCGTAAATCGGCAGCCAAAAGCGATCTCGAAAACGCCAAAGCACCTCTTGACTTAGAACGACTCAACATGGGCGACCCAAGGCTGGCGAAAGCCATCGCTCAATCGAGCCGGATTCTCGATACTGACATCCCTATCTTGATTCATGGCGAAACGGGCGTCGGCAAAGAAGTATTCGTCAATGCACTTCACTTATCCAGCGAACGTAAACATGCTCCGATGATTGCAGTCAACTGTGCCGCAATTCCTGCCGAGTTAGTCGAATCAGAACTGTTTGGTTATGAAAAAGGCGCCTTTACGGGGGCGAACAATAAGGGCTATATAGGCCTAATCCGCAAAGCTGATAAAGGGACACTGTTTTTAGATGAGTTAGGCGATATGCCTATGAATGTTCAGGCGCGCCTGTTGCGTGTTCTTCAAGAACGTAAGGTAACACCTCTTGGTTCTACGACCTCTTATCCTGTCGACTTCAAACTGGTCTCTGCCACCAACCGCAACCTCAAACAAGATGTTGAAAGAGGCACTTTCCGACAAGATCTCTACTACCGAGTAACAGGATTGAACCTCTCATTGCCTTCACTAAGAGAGCGAACAGACAAAGAAGCCCTAGTGAAGTTTTTACTGGCTAAATACGCCCTAGATGGTGAGACACCTAATATCAGTCTCGAAGTGTTGTCGATGTTCAAATCCCACCCTTGGCCGGGAAATATTCGTCAGATGGTCAGTGTCATTCAGATAGCGCTAGCGATGGCTGGCGATGAAACCATTACCGTAGAACATCTTCCTGATGATTTCTTGCAAGATTTGCAACCGTCTCAGCCCGAAGTGTTGTCTCCGCCGGACCATCATATCGGTCTGCCTTCTAGTCGCAGCCAAGAAACCATGATCAGCGAAGATTGGATGGCGGTTTATGAACAAAACGGCCGCAATGTCTCTGCGACCGCTAAGGATTTGAACATTAGCCGCAATACTTTGTATAAGCGGCTAAGAGAGCAAGGAGTACGTTAATCAGTGAGAGACCAAACCTAATGCATGACTTACTGGTTTGTAGAAAGCGAGGTATCTTAGTGCAACATAGCCAACAACAACGGTTGCAACCACTAGCTCTAAACCCGCAAGCCAGTGAATTTGAGCAACATACTCACTAGCGATACCGACGCTCTCCATCCACACACTGAGTTTAAACAGAGCGGTAGAACCAATCACCATTGGGAAGGTGAACGCGGCATAACCCGGACTAAATGGCAGTCTAAGTAGTTTGATAAATGCCAGATAGATAATCGCTGTCATCAAGACTGCAATACCGAACAAAAGACCAATGATAACTGGCGATGGCTCAGCAGTGACCGTCAAGTAACCCGCAAGCGAAAGACTGGCAGGTGCTGCCATAATCGCCATGGTTGGTTTTGCAGCATCAGGAATTTCATGGGTGAACATCAAACGATAGATCATTAGAGGTAGCATAATCGCATATGCCAACATACCAAAGATAAGCGCGCCCGTCGCAACTTGAGTCAATGCTGGATTGCCCGAAAAAGAGACATCAGCAACGATGATTCCCACAGGTGGAACGAACCAGCTGGGTACCATATGGTGAAGCTCGAAATCCTGCATGCGATGGTAAGCAAAGCTGGTAAGAAACACGATATGTAGCCCTACTGCAAATAGCCATAACATGTCGCCCGCAAGTGGAATGAAATGCCCCAAAGAGTTCGATACCACCATAGTCGCCATCGCGAAAGTAGGTACTACACTTCCCACAACTGGGTGAGCAAGATCTTCACGTAATAGGTGGCGATGAAACAAGAATTTTACCGCGAGAACCAGCAACAATACGCTGGCAATTAACGCTCCAGACCACTGCGCGTAACCGTGAAAAGGGGCGGCATTTTCCCAACACCAACCTAAACTGGCAATCCCTAGAGCTAAGCCCGCCATAGGAGTAGGCGCACCCATCACTTTTGCTTTTGCTGCTTTAATCATTCTTGCCTCACAATCTCTTTAATTCGAGGTCAGTTTACGCTTGCCAAATGTTCGAAACTATCTAATTATTTAGAACATACGTTCAGATAAACTAAACACAAAATTATGGCCGCTAACATCTCTCTGAAACAACTAAAGGTCTTCATCGCCATCACTCAGCATGACACCCTGACGGCAGCGTCTGAAGCGCTGTTTTTGTCTAAAGCGGCCGTAAGCATGGCGCTCTCTGAACTTGAAAAACAGATCGGTCATTCACTATTTGACCGAGTAAACAATCGACTTATCCTCAATCAAGAGGGGCAGAAACTACTGCCTTTGGCGGATGAAATCATTGAGCGTGCGCAAGATATTGAACAGCTGTTCGATAATAATCAGGCATTGTCAGGCCAATTAAGAATTGGCGCCAGTGACACCATAGGCAACCAACTTGCCCCGTATCTACTCAGCGACTTTCGCCGTGAAACCCATCACCTTGCACAAAGCCTATTTATCTCCAACTCAGCACTCATCTGCGAAAAACTGGTCGACTATGAACTCGATCTGGCACTGATTGAAGGGAAAACACTGCATCCTCAGTTAATTTCAACTCAGTTCAGCGACGATGAAATGTGCGTCATTTGTGCACCAAATATGCCTTTTGCACAGCAAGGAGTCATTCCCGTTGGTGAGCTGGAGAATAGCCACTGGATCCTACGCGAGCCAGGATCCGGTTCCCGTGAGTTTTTTCTACGTGCCATCGCCCCAAGAATTGAACATTGGCAGGAGTCATTCCAACTCAACACCACGGAAGCCTTGATCAATAGCGTCTCTGCTGGATTGGGATTAGGTTGCCTCTCCAAATTGGCTGCCGAGCCAGCATTAAAAGATGGCCGCGTGGTAGAACTCCAGTTACCTCTCGATATGAAGCGCCGCTTCTGGCTACTGGTTCACAAAGAAAAATACCAAAGTCCCCTGCTGAAAACCTTCATTGAGTATTGTCATCAATGGCGCAAAGACTAGCCACTTGGATCTCAGAATTGGTCAGTAACCTAGACTTAATCGGTTAAAAACTGTATAAACAGACAGTAAATATTTTCAATAATTTGAGTTAGAGGACCAACCATGGCTGTAATCGTCAAGTACGTGGTAGAACGCAACGGAGAAGAGAAAATGACTTTTACCTCTAAAGCGGAAGCTGACGCATATGACAAGATGCTCGATATGGCTGATGAGCTTTTTGAGCTATTGGGTAAAAGTGAACTGCTAGAAGATGACGGCAAGCAAGAAGACTTGGCCATGTTCCTAGCACAAAACAAAGAAGAAGTGCTTTATGCACTTGGCGCAAAGCGTAAACCAACACCAAAGCAATCAAAAAAGATTGAAGCGGTTGAAGATAGCGAAGAAGCGCAAGACGACGCAGCGTAATCAAGCGATTCCGATTTGAAACCTCAGCCTCAAGCTGGGGTTTTGTTTTTTAAGGGGAAGTAAAAACCGCCACGTTTACCCTAATATGTTGCAATGGCACTGCTAAAATGACCTTACCTTTCCAAATGAGCAACAGCCATGAAATACCATATCGAAGTCTGCATTGATAATTTAGAATCCCTCCACTACGCCATCAAAGGCGGTGCTACCCGCATTGAACTCTGCTCATCACTCGCTTTGGGTGGTCTAACACCGAGTTTCGGCCTGATGAATAAAGCAGCTCAAATAGCCTCGATTCCGGTTTACGCTATGATTCGCCCTCGACAAGGGGATTTTGTTTACGACCAAGATGACATTGATTCTATGTTGCTGGACATCGAAGCCGCAGCAGAAGCAGGATTACAAGGAGTGGTTCTTGGAGTCCTAACTCCAGAAGGCAAGATCGATATGCTCGCGGCTCAGCAATTAGCCGACAAAGCGAAAATCTATGGACTCGGAATCACTTTCCATCGTGCCATCGACCAATGTGTTGATTGGCAACAAGCAATAGAAGACATTGTTTCACTAGGCTGCGAACGCATTCTCACCTCAGGTTTGGCTGCCAATGCCGAGCTTGGAATCGACGTTTTAAAACAGATGGTAACCACGGCTGATGGACGTATTTCCGTCATGGCTGGCGCTGGGCTAAACGAAGAAAATGCGCAATCCATCGTAACGCAAACCCGGGTTAGAGAAGTTCACCTATCCGGAAAGACGACTCGTCCTAGCAAAATGCAAACCCAGAACAATCAGACCAAAATGGGCAATCAAGATACCGATGATTACCTTATTCCCGTCACAAGTAGCGAAGCTATTGAAAAGGTAGTGAAAGCTCTCAGTTCTTAGCCATATCACTCTCATACAGATAAAACTAATGCTAACCTTTTGATAACAAAGGAGTGCATTATGGGCGACGGTAAACTAACTAAAAAATACTACGAGAACGAACTTCAACGATTGCAAATCGAGTTAGTCAAACTGCAAGAGTGGGTTAAGCAGGAAGGACTCAAGGTCGTGGTTATCTTTGAAGGTCGTGATGCTGCAGGGAAAGGCGGTGTGATAAAACGCATCACTGAGAAACTCAATCCTAGGGTATGTCGGGTTGTCGCCCTACCGGCCCCTACAGAAAAAGAAAAAACTCAGTGGTATTTTCAACGCTACGTTGCCCATCTGCCAGCGGCTGGCGAAATCACTCTGTTTGATCGAAGCTGGTACAACCGAGCGGGGGTTGAAAAGGTGATGGGGTTTTGTACTCCCGAGCAGTATGAAGAGTTTCTAAGATCTTGCCCTGAGTTTGAACGCATGCTGCAACGTTCGGGCATTATTCTACTCAAATACTGGTTCTCCGTTTCCGATGAAGAGCAAGAGAAACGCTTTTTAGGACGTATAAATACGCCTATCAAACGCTGGAAATTTAGTCCAATGGATCTTGAGTCTCGCAATCGATGGGCAGAGTATTCAGAAGCGAAGGATCAGATGTTCGCTTACACTGATACCAAGCAGTGTCCTTGGTGGGTAGTCCCTTCAGATGATAAGAAGCGAGCGCGACTTAACTGTATCAGCCACTTACTTGAACAAATTGAGTATCAGGAAATTTCCTACCCAAAAATCGAGCTACCAGAACTCAACAAAGAAGGCTATATTCGAGCTCCACTTGAAGAGCAAACCTTCGTTCCACAGAAATACTAGGGCAGAAAATGGCAAAGGATCTGTTTTACAGCTTAGATTTAAACCTGTTACGGACATTTCTAGTTCTTTCTCAAGAACTCAACATGCGTAAAGCTTCACAACGCCTGTTTGTCTCCCAGCCTGCAATCAGTCAAGCCCTGCAAAAACTACGTAACCATTTTGATGATGAGCTGTTTGTCAAAGTCCCTAAAGGGCTGGAGCCGACACCATTTGCCCATCAGTTGGCAAACTCAATCACTCCACATCTTGATGGACTGGCAAAGGCGCTTAATCAGGTCGATACGTTTGATCCCAAAACGCTCTCTGGTTCCATTAAAATTGCCGTAGCGCCTATTGTATTAACTTGCCTCTCTGGTGCGCTATTTCTACGTTTGAGAGAGCAAGCTCCCAATTGCACTATTGAATTGATCGGCTGGCAACGCTCTACTTTTGAAGAAATTATAAAGGGTGAAATACTGCTCGGAGTCAATCTCGAAAGCGAAGCGCAACAAAATATATATCAACAAAAACTGGTTGAACTAACAGGAAAAATCATCGTTCGAAAAGACCACCCAGTAACCAAAAAACAAGTCACGTCACATGACATGGCTCCCTACCCTATCGCTTCAGTTATCACCCCAGGTTGGAACGATAATTTTGTTTATGCCGCTGAGCTGATGAAACAAGAAGGGGTAGCTCCTGAAGTCGGATTCCGATCAGAATTTGTCATGGCGGTGGTAGACGTCATTCAACATAGTGACTTTTTCTTGCCTCACTCTAACTTATTTCCGATACAAAACTACCCAACCCTTAAAGCACTTGATGTCACAGTGCAAGGCCAGCCCTATCTTCACAATGTATACAGTTTTTACCACTGTAAATACCGCCAAACATCATTGATTGAGTGGCTCCACCAGCAAATTCAACATGTGCTTAACCAGCAACTCGCCAAACCAGTATAATGAAAAGCCCCGAGCATAATCTGTCTATCACGCTCTATTCTCCTTCATCACTCCATCTCACTTCGAAAAACGTCATTCAAATTTTTATTGGCCACAAGTAAGAAGCAATGCTTATCAGATTAATAAGAGATACTAATTAGTACCTATCTGGCTTAGTGCTTAACATTTCCTCACTAGAGCAAAGATACCAAGGATGGACAAGCATTACTGCGCTTCAGTTTTAGAAGCCATTGCTCCAAATTACGGCTCAATCTTTGGTACCTATCATGAAAAAACAACTGTTAACTCTGGCTCTCTTGGCTCCGATGACGGCTGGTGCGACTGGCTTACATATTTCACCAGAACTCAAACTGGGGCCTTATCTTGGAGCAGGTATATCAGGCGCGGGACTGCAGTTAGGATTAACTGATATCGCAGGGCTAGATGCTTTGTATCTCAGCTATTCGCATACTTCAGCAGAGATTCTGCTAGATAAAGATCGCTTTAAAACCTACCGTATTGGCGGTCAATACCAGTTAGTTGACCGACCAATGAAGATGGCACTTCAGCTAGAAGGTGGGGTTGTTGAGTATCAAGGGACTCGTGATTACATCTGGTCGAGTGAATCTAAGTATACAGAGGCCACTGGAGCCACTGTTTCAGCGGCTTGGGTGGTATTTGTTAATGACAATATCGGCTTTAGAGTTGGCAGTGACGTCCACTATATTGATCAGAGCAAAACACTGTTGGGGACGCACTGGTCAGCCACTTTTTCCACTGGGGTCGTTTTACACTTTTAACGCAATGCGTCATCAATGCTTTGTTCGCCCAAGTGGCGAACATCTTTGCCTTTCACAAAGTAAATAATGTATTCACAGATGTTCTGGCATCGATCGCCAACCCGTTCTATTGCACGCGCAGACCACATAACTTGCAAAATGCTTGGAATATTTTTGGGGTCTTCCATCATGTAAGTCATTAACTGACGAATGACCGCTTCATATTCCGCGTCAAGTTTATCATCGAGCTTGTACACTTCTGCTGCCGCATCAACGTCCATACGGGCGAAAGCATCCAACACTTGGTGCAACATACTAATTGCGTGGCGGCAAAGAGGTTCTAATGAGACATGAAACTGACGTTCTTTCGTCGTTGGCGATTTAATGGCCGCATGCGCAATTTTAGCCGCTACGTCACCGATACGTTCGAGATCTGTAATGGTTTTGATGATCGCCATAACAAGACGCAAATCTTTCGCGGTTGGCTGGCGCTTAGCAATTATGCGAGTACAAGCTTCATCAATCGACACTTCCATCGCATTAACTTTGTGATCATCTCGAACCACTTGTCTTGCGAGTTCAATATCATCTTTGTACAGAGCTTGCATAGCAAAAGAGAGCTGTTGCTCAACCAAGCCGCCCATAGTTAAAACATGAGTTCGGATCGATTCTAACTCGACATTAAACTGACCTGAAATATGACGTCCAAAATTCATAGAATCTCCGTTAAAACTGCTTAACCATATCGACCAGTAATGTAGTCTTCGGTCTGTTTTTTCAATGGTGAAGTGAAGATAGAATCCGTATCAGAATACTCAATCAATTTTCCCATATGAATAAATGCGGTGTGATCACTCACTCGCGCGGCTTGTTGCATGTTATGTGTGACGATGACAACGGTATATTGAGTTTTCAGCTCGTTAATCAACTCTTCTATCGTCAACGTAGAGATGGGATCGAGCGCCGATGTCGGCTCATCAAGTAGCAATACTTCCGGTTCAATCGCAATGGCTCTCGCAATCACCAGTCGCTGCTGCTGACCACCAGATAGTCCAAATGCATTCTCGTGTAAACGATCTTTCACTTCATCCCAAAGCGCTGATGCTCTAAGAGCTCTTTCTACCGCATCATCAAGTGAGCGGCTATTTTTAACACCTTGCAGACGCAGACCGTAAACCACATTCTCATATATTGATTTAGGAAATGGGTTGGGTCTTTGGAAAACCATCCCTACACGGCGACGCAAAGTTGCAACGTCTACATCTGGATCATAGACGTTTTTTCCATGAAGTCTGACTTGCCCCTGCACTTGGCAGCCTTCAACCAAGTCATTCATTCGGTTTATACAGCGCAGAAGCGTGGATTTCCCACATCCTGACGGACCTATGAATGCAGTGACTTGCCCCTTAGGGATTCGCATCGAGACTCCACTCAATGCCTGCGAACTCTTGTAGAACAAGTTTAAATCCTCGATCGCAATCGCCGTTTGCTCATCGCTCAAATTGTTCACATCTAACGGCGCGTGGTAGCCGAGTGTTTGATTGACAGAAAACATGTTTAATCTTGTCCTAATGTTCGATATTTTTCGCGCAAATTATTACGAATACTAATCGCAGTGAGGTTCAGCCCTACAATCACTGTTACTAATAAAAAAGAGGTCGCATAAACCAGCGGTCTTGCACTTTCAATATTTGTGGTCTGAAAGCCCACGTCATAAATGTGAAAACCTAAGTGCATGAATTTACGTTCTAAATGCAAAAATGGGAACTGATTATCAACCGGCAAACTCGAAGCTAGTTTCACGACCCCGACTAACATCAAAGGAGCGACTTCTCCTGCCGCCCGCGCCACCGCCAGAATCAGACCTGTGATGATTGCGGGACTCGCCATCGGCAAGACTATTCGCCACATAGTTTCAAATTGCGTTGCGCCTAACGCCAATGAACCATGACGAACTGAGTTCGGAATTCGAGTTAAACCTTCTTCCGTTGCAACAATCACAACGGGTAGCGTTAACACGGCCAACGTCAGTGCCGACCATAGTAGCCCAGGCGTACCAAATGTCGGTGCAGGCAAACGCTCTTGGTAAAAGAGTGCGTCTATTGAACCACCTAAGGTATAAACAAAGAAACCAAGGCCAAAAACACCATACACAATGGACGGTACCCCAGCGAGGTTAATCACCGCGACTCGAATCAAGCGAGTGAAGGCATTGTTCTTAGCATACTCATGAAGGTATATCGCTGCAATGACACCAAGCGGCATAACGATAACAGACATGATCAGTACCAATAACACGGTTCCGAACATTGCAGGAAAAACCCCTCCTTCCGAGTTTGAATCACGAGGGTCTTCTGACAAGAACTTCCATACCTGCTTAGCCCAACGAGCTAGCTTTTCCAAAGTACTCATCTGATTCGGATACCAAATATCTAAGACTTGATTCAGCGGTATCATCACTTGTTGTCCGGTCATGTCTTCGACAATCATCCCCTGATTTGCCAACTGACCGCGCAAGTAATCGAGTTTATTTTCTGCTGCCGCTAGAGCTTCAACATAACGACCACTCTGAGTTTCGTAAAGCGCTTCAAACTCATCATCTAGCTTTCCATTCAGAGTGCGTTTGCGCTTTTCAAGTCTCAGTCTCTCCGCTTGAGCACTGATCACTCGGACATCGCCTTCAATTAGACGTTCAATCTCTTCGCGTAACTCATTGGCAAAATCCAAGCGGTCGCGAATCTCACTGGTTAAATCCGTTGATATTGTTCCATCTGGGTATAAATAGCCGATAGGATTGGCATAAAAATCACCATCGCGAACTCTCTCGATGACAGCCCACTTAGCGGGTGTTGTTGGTTCTTCAAGATCAATAGAAAGCAACGAAACAAAATCCGCATCGTAGAGATCGCGGTTAGCCACCTTAATGTTCAAGCGCTTCACCAACCCCTTATCGATCGCTTCCTGGGGCAATGTAACGTTCATCTCGGTTAAGTGGCTAACTGGCACATATTCAGTCGCATAGATTTGCCCAACGAGAGTATTCCCCTGTGAAGTCTGCCACTGATACAAAGGCGCAGGCCAGAAATAAGAAAGTCCTTTCCAACCAATCAGCAGCAATAGCCCTAACACAGAAAGCAGGCTGACGCTAACTGCACCACCTGTTAACCATATCCATGGAGAGCCTGATTTAAACCACTTAATCACGTTGAACACTTCCTAAATTTTGACCGTTAAAGTGAGCGATACTTTTCACGTAAACGTTGACGAACATATTCTGCTAAAGAGTTCACCGCAAAGGTAAATACCAACAATATCAGCGCCGCTAAGAACAACAAGCGATAGTGCGAGCTACCGACTTCAGACTCCGGCATCTCAACGGCAATTGTTGCTGATAACGTACGCATCCCTTCTAAAATATTCCAATCCATGATTGGCGTATTACCTGTCGCCATCAACACAATCATGGTTTCACCTACCGCGCGCCCTAGCCCCATCATAATGGCAGAAAAAATACCTGGGCTGGCGGTCAATAACACAACATGTATCAGTGTTTGCCATGATGTCGCCCCCAGTGCCAAAGAGCCATCGGATAGATGTTTAGGTACAGAGAAAATCGCATCCTCCGCAATAGTAAATATGGTCGGAATCACCGCAAAACCCATCGCGAATCCCACCACGAGTGCATTTCGCTGGTCAAAATCGATTCCATGCTCGGCAAGATAAACTCTGACATCGCCTGAAAACAGTAACGCCTCGATGCTGCCACTTTGAGACAGAATAACCGCAGTAACGATAACAATTGCGGGCATTAAAATTGCGGCATGCCATCCATTAGAGAATCGTCCAGTCAACGCTTTGGGAAGACCATGCCAGACCAAACCAATCACTACCGTCGATAGCGGTAAGAAAAGCATCAGGGCAACGACTGCGGCTAAGTGACTTTCGACAATAGGAGCAAACCACAAGCCGGCAAGGAAACCGATAATAACCGTCGGCAATGCTTCCATCAGTTCGATCGACGGCTTAACGACTCTACGCATTCTAGGTGTCATGAAATACGCAGTATATATGGCCCCTAATACTGCAATCGGCACAGCAAATAGCATCGCAAAAGCGGCGGCCTTCAGCGTCCCAAATGCAATCGGAACCAGACTAAATTTCGCTTCAAACTCTTCACTCGCCGACGTGGTTTGCCAAACAAACTCCGGTTCCGCATAACTTTCATACCAGACTTGCTGCCAAAGTGACGATAACGAAATTTCAGGATAAGGATTATCCACTACCGCAAGATCTAATGAACCGTCTGTCAGCGCAATGAGATAAGTCTCATTGTTTGACATCGCTGCTATTTGCGGAGCTTTTTGATATGCACGCTCAAACATCACGAGCTTTTCGCTGGTCGTGTAGTGGCTCTGAACCGTGCCGTTTATATAGAAGCTATAAAACCCTTTGCGATAACTGTCTGGCAGAAGAAATTGCAATTCTGAGGCAAGATTGAACTGGCGAATAAAGGTAAGTGAACGCTTACCTTCATTGATAACGTCAAACCACTGAGAGACCAAGCCATCGCGGTAAGTAACCAGCAACGAGTATGCCCCAGAAAGTAAGTCAATATTCATTACTGAATGTTGGGGATTTCCCTGACTCAAGTCGACCACTTCACGCACTGCAAAATTTTGTGACTGACGAACCGCCACAATCAATTCGGAGCCAGAACGGAGGTAAAGAGTTTTACCATTTGGCGTTAGTATCAACTGTTCAAGGCTGGATATAGGCGATAGAAACGTAAACGACTTAACCTCGCTGCCATCTTGCCATCGGACCATAACCGTTTGGTCATCGTACCAACCCGCCAAGGTGAGGTCGTCACTATTCGCGAAGGCAAACTTTTTAAGATCATTCCCTTCGCGGTAAAGATTGAAAGGTAGAGACAACTCCGTCACGCTTGGTGAGAATTTACGGTTACCTTTTTGCAGCTCAGAATCTAAGTTAGGCTTGAACAAAGTCACTTCCCCTTGCTGGGAAGCATAAGCAAACCACCCAAGCACAGGGATGGTTTTAGCAAACAGATCACCCGAACGACCAAGTTGTTCCGATAGCACAGGCTTGCGTTCAGGATCGGTTAACGACCAGAAATTGAGCTTACCTTGTGACGACAGGACAAAAGCATTTTCACCATAATCATCGACACCCGCCGCAAGAGCTTGCGTTGCTTGTATCTTTATCGAACGTACATTAGGTGTGAATTTTGCGTCACTAAACAGTGGCAAAACCATCATGGCGAGATAGACAAAAATCAACACCAACGCGGCAAGAACACCAACGCCACCAGCAGATACAGTGAAACGAACCAATCGATCTTTTATCAATCGCTTTCGATCACGTTCTCGCAAAGAAAATTCTGCCTGTGTCATTCCTGTCTCTTACCTATTTTTGCCCTAGGGTATAATATTTCTATAAGGTGACAATTATATTACAGTTCCCATTAAACAACTGAAAACAATGCAATAAAATTTGCAATAAAAATGTCATATAAACCCCTTAAGTTGCTATCCAAAGTGAGTGAGGAGGAGCTTCACTCGAGTCCGTCAAGTAGGTCATAGGGTAAGATCATGAGCACAGAGAAGCTGTATATTGAAAAGGAATTAAGTTGGCTTTCTTTTAACGAACGGGTCTTGCAAGAGGCGGCCGACAAACATGTCCCACTGATCGAACGAATTCGATTTCTTGGTATATTTTCCAATAACTTAGATGAGTTCTATAAAGTACGATTTGCCGATGTCAAACGCCGAATTTTGATCAACCAAGAACGTGGTGGCAATGACAACTCCAAACATCTATTGACCAAAATGCAAACCAAAGCGCTGCGCCTTAATGAGCGCTTTGATGAGCTCTACGCGGACTTGATTCGTGATATGGCCCGAAGACGCATATTTCTTGTTAACGAAACTCAACTCAGTGAAGCGCAGCAAGTTTGGGTACGAAAATATTTTCGTCATCAGGTTCTGCCCCACATCACGCCCTTGATGCTTCGTGATGATATTGACGTTTTGCAGTTTCTCAAAGATGAATATGCCTATATCGCCGTTGAGCTCGAACAACAGGAGTTCAACCAATACGCACTGATCGAAATCCCAACCGATCACCTGCCACGTTTTGTGATGGTACCTGAGCAGAAAGGAAAACGACGTAAAACGATCATCTTGCTCGATAACATCATCCGATATTGTCTAGATGAGCTTTTTAGCGGATTTTTTGAATATCAGAGCCTCAATGGCTACGCGATGAAAATGACACGCGATGCAGAGTACGACTTGAGTCACGAGGTTGAATACAGCCTACTTGAACAGATGTCAGAAGGCGTAAGCCAACGTTTAACCGCTATGCCTGTGCGCTTCGTTTACGAAAGAGAGATGCCTAAGGAAATGCTCGATTTCTTATGCGAAAAGCTCAAAATATCAAACTACGACAGTTTGATTCCTGGTGGTCGTTATCACAACTTTAAAGACTTTATTGCTTTTCCTAACGTCGGCCGAGACTACTTAGAAAACAAGCCGTTACCGCCAATGGAGTGTGCGGACTTTGAAGGGTACGCCAACAAATTTGACGCCATCAAGGCGCAAGATATTTTGCTCCACTACCCTTACCATACCTTTGAACATATCAGTGAATTGGTACGTCAAGCATCGTTCGACCCGAAAGTGCTAAGTATAAAAATCAATATTTATCGCGTCGCCAAAGACTCGCGTTTAATGAACTCACTTATCGACGCCGTACACAATGGAAAAAGCGTTACGGTAGTCGTCGAACTTCAAGCACGTTTTGATGAAGAAGCGAATATCGAATGGTCCCGCGTTTTGACGGAAGCTGGCGTAGAAGTGCTCTTTGGTGTTCCAGGCCTTAAAATTCACTCCAAACTGCTACTGATAAGTCGTCGAGAAGAGGACGACATTGTGCGTTATGCGCATATTGGTACGGGTAACTTTCACGAGAAAACCGCACGAATCTACACCGATTTTTCGCTATTAACCGCTGATCCAGAACTCACCAATGAAGTGAGTAAAGTCTTTGGCTACATTGAGAACCCCTACCGACCTATTAGGTTTAATCACCTCATCGTTTCGCCAAGGAACTCCCGTAAACAGCTCTATCGCCTCATTGATACCGAGATAACCAACGCTCAAGAGGGCAAAAAGGCTGCGATTACGCTCAAAGTCAACAATCTAGTAGACAAAGGCTTAGTCAATAGGCTCTACGAAGCCAGTTCAGCAGGCGTTGAAATTAAAATGATCATCCGCGGAATGTGTTCACTTGTTCCTGGTGTCGAGGGAGTCAGCGACAATATCAAAATCATCAGTATCGTTGATCGATTCCTTGAGCACCCTCGAGTGCTGATCACCCATAACGCTGGTGATCCTCAGGTCTACATCTCATCCGCTGACTGGATGACGCGAAACATTGATTATCGTATAGAGGTCACAGCGCCAGTCCGTGACCAACGACTTAAACAGCGCATTATTGATATCATCAACATCCATTTTACCGATACAGTAAAAGCGAGATGGATCGATAAAGAGATGAGCAATCACTATGTGCCGCGTGGAAACCGCAAGAAAGTACGCTCGCAGATTGCCATTTACGACTATCTTAAACAGGTAGAAAGACAAACTAGGAACCAGAAACGCAAAGCACAGTTACATACCCATCTTGAGCAGTAGCTTTGCCGATGTTGGTAAGGACTCCATCACTCTATTCACGACGGAGTGAAGGGGTAACCGCCAAGTGTGTACGTGACTTATTTAGGTTGGAATAGAATGACTCAGAATCCGGAAATACGAGATGTTGCAGCGATTGACTTAGGCTCAAACAGCTTTCATATGGTCGTGGCAAGAGTAGTTGAGCAGGATTTGCAATTGGTCAGCCGCCACAAGCAAAGAGTTAGACTTGCTGCTGGGTTAGACGCACTTAAAAACTTAGATAACGCCTCAATGCAACGCGGATTAGAATGCCTCGCGATGTTCGCTGAACGTATCCAAGGCTTTGATCCTGATAACGTTCGGATTGCCGCCACTCATACACTGCGCCAAGCCAACAATGCACATATTTTTCTTCAGCGAGCTCGAGATGTTCTGCCTTTCCCAATTGAGATCATTCCTGGTGTTGAAGAAGCGCGTTTGATTTATCTGGGGGTGGCTCACACTCAACCAGAATCAGACTCCAAACTCGTGGTTGATATTGGTGGTGGAAGTACAGAGTTGGTTATTGGTAAGGGGTTTGAACCCGAACTGATCAACAGTAAACAGATGGGCTGTGTCAGCTATACCAAACGTTTTTTCACCGATGATAAGTTATCCAGTAGCAATTTCGCCAAAGCGACGCTGTTGGCTGAGCAAAAGCTTGAATCTATCGCTCATCGTTATCGCCGCACAGGTTGGGAAGTGGCGTTTGGATCTTCAGGCACCATCAAAGCAATCAAAGAAGTTCTGATTGGTCTTGGTTATGAAGATGGAATCATTACCAGCAAGCGTCTATCAAAACTGACTGAAACATTGTGCCAGTGGGAAACCATCGATGACATCGAACTATCAGGGTTAACACCAGAAAGAAAACCCGTTTTCGCCGCAGGTGTGGCAATACTTAGCGCTGTCTTCCAAAGTCTGAAGATCAATGAAATGCACTTCTCAGAGGGTGCACTACGTGAAGGTTTGCTCTTTGAGATGGAAGATAGTTTTAAACGCTCAGATATTCGCATGCGCACAACGGAAAATCTCGCCAGTAAACATCTAGTTGATCTTGAACATGCGGCTAAAATTAAAGGCCACGCGAGTGAATTTTTCCAGCAAGTACACAAACAGCTCGGCATAAAGAAAAGCTGCGAGTTGTTTGACCTACTCCAATGGAGCGCACTACTTCATGAAGTGGGATTAAGTATCAGCCTACAAGCTTTTCATCGTCACTCAGCATACATTTTACGCAACACTTACATGCCCGGTTTCAACCAAGAACAGCAGCGTGTTCTCGCCACTCTGGTACGTTTTCAGCGTAAATCGCTCAAGCTAAATGAGATGGAAGAGTTCACTCTGTTTAAGAAAAAGCACATTGTCGGTCTGATTCGTATCCTCCGTCTCGCCATTTTGCTCAATGGTCAACGCAACGACGATCCCCTGCCAGAACTTTCGATCACGATTGATGGAGAGCAATGGAAAATTTCTTCCACTAATGATCAATGGCTTGAAGAGAATAAACTGCTACACGCGGATTTACTGACCGAACAAGATTATTGGACTAGTGCAGGATGGGAACTAGTTTTCTAGGCCTACTTTAGCCAGCTCTTGTTTGGCTATCTGTGGTGAAATAGGCACATAGCCTTCTTTTTCAACTAAAGCTTGCCCCTGACTGGAGAACATGAAACGAACAAATTCTCGTTCAATGGGGCTCAACGGTTTAAAAGGGTGCTTGTTTACATATACATAGAGGTAGCGCGAAAGTGGGTACTTACCCGAAAGAATATTTTCTTGGCTCGCCTCTATGTAGTTGTCACCCGACTTAGCGATCGGTAATAGTTTCACACGCGAGACTTTGTAACCCACTCCCGAGTAACCAATGGTATTGATTGCCGAGCCGACAGACTGCACTACCGATGCCGAACCGGGTTGTTCGTTGACGCTATTTTTAAAATCGCCACCACACAAAGCATTCTTTTTGAAATATCCATAAGTCCCTGACACAGAGTTACGTCCAAACATCTGCATCCCCCGCTTACTCCACTGGTAATCCAGTCCTAAGTCAGCCCAAGTAGAGACCGATTCAGTCGCCCCACAGCGCAGCGTGGCAGAAAAAATACTATCAAGCTGATTAAAGTTCAGCCCTTTGATCGGGTTGTCACGATGAACAAAGATGCCAATGGCATCGATCGCGACTCTCAGTTCTGTTGGCTTATAACCATTTTCACGTTCAAAGGCTTCGATTTCCCGCTTCAACATCGGTCGGCTCATGGGGCCAAACTGAGCTATGCGCTCTGTCAATGCAGGAGGTGCGGTTGAAGAGCCGGATGCCTGCACCTGACCATTGACACTTGGGTAGAGCGATTTAAATTCTTCAACCCATGACGTGGTCATACCGGCCAAAGTGTCAGACCCTACCGTCGTCAGTTCACCGGTGATTCCAGCCACCTTATTGTAATTAGGTAAAGCGGTACTCCCAGCCCAGCTAGGTACTGAAGTGAGTAATGAAAGCCATGCGACGACAAGTAAGCTTCTCATCGTTTCACCACTAAACGCGACGGCAGCGTGAAAGAAAACTTACTGCCAACCCCAACCTCACTGCTGATTTCCAAATGCGAATCATGGTGGCTCAAGGCATGCTTCACAATCGCAAGACCTAGACCACTACCGCCGGTATCACGTGACCGCGCCTTATCTACGCGATAAAAACGTTCAGTCAGTCGGTGTAAATGTTGAGGTTCGATACCATCTCCGCTGTCTTCAACTTCAAGGTGAGCACCTTGAGATGTCTTGTACCAACGAACACGAATATCCGCGCCTGCGGGAGTATACTTGACGGCATTGTAGACCAAGTTAGAGATGGCACTGCGTAGCTGATCATCGTCACCAAGTACATGTAATTCGCTATCAACGTCAAAAGAGAGCTTATGCCCGAGGTCACCGCTTAAACTAGCCGCTTCTTTTTCTAGAACTTCCAGCATCGCCGGAACGTTGACCACATCTTCAAGTTCAAGTGTCGAAGAGGCTTCAATTTTTGACAGAGTCAGTAACTGATTAACGAGAGTATTCATCCGATTCAACTGCTCGGTCATGACTCCATGGGCTTTGCTCCACATAGGACCGGCAACAATATCCGGATCTTCCGTCATTTCCAAATAGCCCTGTAGCACCGTCATCGGGGTACGCAACTCATGGGAAACATTAGCAAAAAAGTTGCGGCGCATGCCTTCTAACTGCTGTAGCTGAGTAATGTCACGCACCACCATCAGATGCTCCCCTTCCATATATGGCACGATACGTAATTCGATCATACGTTCCACATTAAGCGGTGAGCGCATCTCTAATGGTTCAGAAAAATCTTGCTTGTTAAGATAATGAATGAAATCTGGTGTTCGGACTAAGTTAGAAATGGGTTGTCCTGAATCATCAGGCCAACGAAAACCAAGTAAATGTTGAGCAAGCTTGTTGCACCATACAATGTTGCCTTCACTACGAAAAACAACCACCGCATCAGGTAATGACTCAGCACCATTACGGAAACGACGGATTAATTTGGTCAGCTCTTTACGCTTTTTACGCTGCCGCTGTTGTAAGCGATAGATGCCGTTAAACAAAGATTCCCAGTTGCCTGTACCGGAGGGCGGAGTCAGACGTTTTTCATCCCACAACCACGCCGATAAACGCATTTGATTGTTTAAATGCCATACAAGCTGCAAAACCGTGGCTGCCAAAAGCAACCACGGCATATAACCGAAAATCCAGCCGACAATCACCCAAGGGGTGTAAAGGAAAACCAACTGCCAAGCTAATTTTTTCCACGTTAACCGTTCTACCACCTACATCTCCACCGGTATTGTATTTTACGCCTTAGTCGAGAAGCGATAGCCAGCGCCACGCACTGTCTGAATCAACTTGTCATGCCCTGCACTTTCCAAAGCTTTACGCAGTCTACGGATATGAACATCAACCGTACGGTCTTCAACGTAGACATTGGTGCCCCATACGTTATTAAGTAGCTGTTCACGGCTGTAAACTCGCTCTTGATGGGTCATAAAGAAGTGCAGCATCTTAAACTCGGTAGGCCCCATATCAAGCGCTTGATCGTTAGCCATAACACGGTGGGAAACGGGATCCAATTTCAGACCCTGGACATCAATAACATCTTCAAGCGCCGTCGGCGTAACACGTCGAATAACCGCTTTCAGTCTGGCAACCAATTCTTTAGGTGAGAATGGCTTAGTGATGTAGTCATCGGCTCCAACTTCTAGACCACGCACTTTATCTTCTTCTTCACCGCGCGCTGTCAGCATCACCACAGGAATATTACGCGTTAACTCTTCACGCTTCATATGCTTGATAAAGTTGATGCCGCTGCCGCCTGGAAGCATCCAGTCAAGCAGGACGAGATCTGGGAAGGGTTCTGCTAGTTTAGTTACCGCAGTTTCGTAATCTTGAGCTTCGACTGTTTGGTAACCTTTCTGTTCAAGGACAAAGCAGAGCATTTCACGGATCGGTGCTTCATCTTCGACAACTAGAATCCTTCTAGACATAACTGTATAACCTTATATTAGTTGAGCTTTCTCAATAAGTAAGGCAGTGAAACCGCCTCCTGATGCATAGGCATTATTACTAGCAATTATGACACTTTTGTGACCTTTGAAAACTAATTTTCATATAACTTTCATTCCACTATTGCGTGTTTGCTGTAAGACAAATAAAGCAAAAGTCTTTATGATGAGCCGTCAAATTTAGGTATAGAGAAAAAGTATGTGGTTTAAGAACTGTCTAGTTTACCGATTTAATCGTGAAATCGAATTCAACGCTGACCAGCTAGAGAAACAACTTCAAGAGTTTCGCTTTACTCCATGTGGCAGTCAGGACAAAACCAAATTTGGTTGGGTTACTGCGATGGGTAAACATGGCGATATGATGACGCATGTCTCTGAAAACCGTATTCTTATCTGCGCAAAGAAAGAAGAGAAAATGCTGCCAGCTTCCGTGATTAAAGATTCACTGAATGCCAAAATTGAAGCAATGGAAGCTCAGGAAGGCCGCCCTCTCAAGAAGAAAGAAAAGGATAACCTCAAGGAAGACATCGTCATAGATTTGCTACCGCGCGCTTTCAGTCGCAGCAACTATACCAATGTCGTTATTTTGCCTAAAGAAGGTTTTATTCTTGTTGATGCAAGTAGCTACAAAAAAGCAGAAGATGTCCTTGCTCTATTGCGTAAAACTATGGGCAGCTTACCTGTCGTTCCAGCTATTCCTGAGACCGCAGTAGAAACGACGTTAACAGAGTGGGTAAAAACAGGTAACACTCCAGCTGGCATTCAGATGCTGGATGAGGCCGAGCTAAAATCTGTGCTTGAAGAAGGCGGTGTCATTCGCTGTAAGAAGCAAGAACTGACCGCGGATGAAATTCGCAGCCATATCGATGCTGGTAAGGTAGTCACCAAACTGGCTTTATGGTGGCAAGAGCGCCTTGAATTTATTTTAGCGGAAGATGGCAGCATCAAACGCCTCAAGTTCTCAGATGAGCTTAAAGACCAAAACGACGATATTCCACGTGAAGATCAAGCCGCACGTTTCGATGCAGATTTTTCACTGATGTGCGGCGAGCTTAGCGCTTTCCTACCTAACCTCTATGAATGCTTAGGTGGCTTACCTCACCCTAACGCATAACGTACTTTCGATAAACGCCCGACTCACAGGGCGTTTTTTAATTGCCTTTCTGAAAGCTTTTCCTAGTCACAAGTCACGTTTTGACGTAAAATTTGCGCCCCTTTACTTCCACTAGGTGGGAGTAACCTGACTTGAGATCAGACTAGAGAAAAATACAATGACTACTGAGAAAGCATTCGTACCAGAGCTACTGTCACCAGCAGGCAGCCTAAAAAACATGCGCTACGCATTTGCCTATGGCGCAGACGCAGTGTATGCAGGTCAACCTCGCTACAGCCTTCGTGTACGTAACAACGAGTTCAACCACGAGAACCTAAAAATTGGTATCGATGAAGCACATGCCCTAGGCAAAAAGCTTTACGTGGTATGTAACATCCAACCGCACAACTCTAAGCTAAAAACCTTCATCCGCGACCTTAAACCTGTGGTCGAGATGGGCCCAGACGCACTAATCATGTCTGACCCTGGCCTAATCATGATGGTTCGTGAAGCCTTCCCTGAAATGCCAATTCACCTGTCTGTACAGGCGAACGCAGTAAACTGGGCAACAGTTAAGTTCTGGGCAGCGAACGGCGTTGAGCGTGTGATTGTTTCTCGTGAGCTTTCTCTAGAAGAGATCGAAGAGATCCGTGAACACTGTCCTGAAACGGAACTAGAAGTTTTCGTTCACGGTGCACTGTGTATGGCTTACTCTGGCCGCTGCCTACTTTCTGGCTACATCAACAAACGTGACCCTAACCAAGGTACATGTACGAACGCATGTCGCTGGGAATACAAGGTTGAGCAAGGCAAAGAGAACGACACTGGCGATATCGTTGAGAAGTTCGATCCAGCTCAAGCACAAGCGGTTGAAGTCCAAGACGAGCGTCCAGAAACGACCATTGGCCGTGGAAAACCAACCGATGAAGTTGTGCTACTGTCTGAAGCGCACCGTCCAGAAGAAAAGATGGCCGCGTATGAAGATGAGCACGGCACTTACATCATGAACTCTAAAGACCTACGTGCGGTTCAACACGTAGAGCGTCTGACGAAGATGGGTGTTCACTCACTTAAAATCGAAGGCCGTACTAAGTCTTTCTACTACTGTGCACGTACTGCTCAGGTTTACCGTAAAGCGATCGATGACGCTGTTGCTGGCAAGCCATTTGATGAGAGCCTAATGGGTACACTAGAGAGCTTGGCACACCGTGGTTACACAGAAGGCTTCTTACGTCGTCACACTCATGATGCATACCAAAACTATGACTACGGTTACTCAGTATCTGACGCTCAGCAGTTCGTGGGTGAGTTCACAGGTAAACGTCGTGGTGACCTTGCAGAAGTAGAAGTGAAGAACAAATTCGTTGTTGGTGACAGCTTAGAGCTAATGACACCAAAAGGTAACGTTATCTTCACGCTTGAAGCGATGGAAAACCGTAAATCAGAGCAAATCGAAGACGCAAAAGGAAATGGCCATTTCGTATTCATTCCAGTACCACAAGATATGGATCTGGAATACGGCCTGTTGATGCGTAACCTAAATGCAGGTCAGGATACCCGTAACCCAACAGGTAAGTAATCATGGCATTGCTCATTACTGACAAGTGCATTAACTGCGATATGTGTGACCCTGAGTGCCCAAATGGTGCTATTTCTATGGGTGACTCTATCTTTGAAATCGATCCTGATTTATGTACTGAATGTAAAGGCCACTATGACAAGCCTACGTGTCAATCAGTATGCCCGATAACAAAGTGTATCATTACTGACCCGAATCACGTTGAAACCGAAGAAGAGTTACTGGAGAAATTCGTAATCATTCAAGGTTTAGCCTAAGCAATAACCAATATAAAAACGCCGCTCACATTGAGCGGCGTTTTTATATCAATTAAATATTATCGAGCAATTGCTGACATTGAATCGGCATTACCTTTGGCTTTTTCTTCGTTTGAGTAACGACTACCTTAGGCGCGGCTGGTTTGGGTTGAGGCTTCCAACTGGCCAACTCTGAACCACAACCGTCTCCCACAGGAGGCTCAGGTTGCGACTGACAGTTTTTGCTGTCTTGCGGGCATTTCAGTCGCACATGCATGTGGTAGTGATGCCCCCACCACGGTCTTACCTTTCTCAACCATTCTCGATTCTGCGTTTCTTCCGAGACACACAGTTTTTGTTTAATCACAGGATGGACAAAGATGCGTGCAACTTGCTGATCGTTCGCGGCCAGTTTCACCAGAGTAAAATGACGCTCGTCCCAGTTATCTTTGAGCAGTTGGTACTGCTCAAGGTTAACGACACTTAACGGTTGTGGCTCGGATAACTGCTGGGATGACAGCATTTCATCAGCCAGTTTTAACCAGATATCAATATCCAATCCAGTTTGGTGGCTAGAGTGACCTGAAGAGAAGCGTCCCCCCTGAGGCAGAGACATATCACCTATCAGAATATTGGTTGAGAGTTTTTGTTGCGATTGAACCGCTAGCCGCTTAATAAAGCGGATGGTTTCTGGATGACCGTAATATCGAGCACGTTGACTACGCAGCACCTGATAGCCTTGCCCCTCTAATGGTAGAGAAGCACCACCAGCCAAGCAGCCATTCGCATAGCTACCAATCGCTTGAGATGGTTGAATAGATGGAGATGAGACTTGCTCCCACGGGTTAGCCTGTAAGAGAGTAGGAGCAAGCAGCAACAAAGAGAAAATGAGCACGCGGCATTTGGTACTCTTATGGCGACTTCCCATCATAAACTCCTTGCTGCTTTGCACTCAGTGGAAACTAATAGTGTTCCCCGTTATCGTAGTAACCTTGAGGGTTCAACGCGCTAAAGATCACGGCGACGTTAACATCTTCGCCGATAATACCGCGAACCTGAGCGGTAATGATTTTAGCGACGGCATCTTGCGTCTCTTGACCTCGATCGAACCAAAGAACTTCAACAAATGGATAAGCGGTGCTGACCTCTCCCTCATGGTAGAAGGTCGTGTAGATGTATTCAAAGGTAAAATCTTCGCGAGGAGAGTCCATTAGAGGCTGAAGAGCGTCAATGAGAGATTTAGAAAGTGTTTGAACTGTTTGCGGTTCAACGGCGCGAAAACGTAAATGTGGCATATCTTGCCTCCTCAAAACTGATTTGCTCCATCATAACAAGTTCCAAAGAAATCTCTTACTACCAATCGTTCAATCTTGACTAAGCGTCAGCGTAATAAGCTCTCCATCGCTACTCAATCTAGCTCGCCACTCTCCATTTTGCCAGATTAGCGTCCTATGGGCATGCTGCGGAAATCGATTTAAGAACACAATCAAAGACCTATCGACGTCTTCAACCGAGGTGCTCTTTATCTCTTTAGCGACCTCAAACAGCTCTCCGTCAATTTGTGCATGCTGTAACGAGAAACCGTCCTGTCGTAAATGGAGCTGAATTTGTCCAAGTCGCTCAGGTGAATATTCACCAATAAGCTCGATATGGAGGGAGTCTTGACTGAGACTCGCCTCTGCCACAAAACGGTTATGGTAATAGCTGAGATCATCCTCACACCAGATAGACTCACCGCATTGCTGCCATGATGACTGAATCTGTTGCCTCAGCTCACCAGAATGGGACTCAGGCAAGACTAAGCGATTGGCCGATACGGAACAACTGAACAGCACAGCACAACAAAAGGCAAAGGTTCGCATAATCTCTCCTTAATAAACAACAAAGCCGCTGAAAATCAGCGGCTTGAGTAGAGCGTCAAGTGACCTTATGGCATCTCGTCGAATTCTGCACCCTCTTTCTCTACTTGAGTTGGCATTAAGTGTTCTTTGGTAATACCCAGTTTCAATGCCAGCGCCGAAGCAACGTAGATTGAAGAGTAAGTACCGACTGTAATACCTAGTAGAAGAGCGGTTGCGAAACCGTGGATCATAGCACCACCCTGTACAAACAGAGCGATAACTACAAAGAGTGTAGTACCAGAGGTAATCAAAGTACGGCTCAATGTTTGTGTGATTGAGCTGTTCATGATCTCTGATGGTTCACCCTTACGCATCTTGCGGAAGTTTTCACGGATACGGTCGAATACAACGATAGTATCGTTGAGCGAGTAACCCACAACGGTTAGCAAGGCTGCGACGATGGTTAAGTCCACCTCGATCTGCATCATAGAGAACACGCCAAGCGTAATGATAACGTCATGAGCAAGTGCCATTACCGCACCAGCAGCGAGGCGCCATTCAAAACGCACTGAAACGTAAATCAGGATACAGATAAGCGAAACCAAAATCGCCAGACCACCAGCTTCCGTAAGTTCATCACCCACGTTAGGACCAACGAATTCGATACGACGCATCTCAACGTTTTCGCCAGTTCCCTGTTTGATTGCAGAAATAATCTGGTTGCCCAGAGTCTCACCTGCCATATCATCACGAGGACGTAGACGAACCATAACGTCACGTGCACTACCAAAGTTCTGAACCGTTGCATCACCAAAGCCTTTCGCTTCCAGCGCACTGCGGATATCTTCAAGGTTAGCAGGCTGTTCAAAACCTACTTCGATTAGAGTACCGCCCGTAAAATCTAGACCCCAATTCAACCATTTGGTCGATAGAGTGAAGATTGAAGCACCAATCATCAAAATAGAGAACAAGAATGCGAATTTTGACCAACGCATAAAGTCGATCGTTTTCTCTGCTTTTAGAATCTGAAACATACTAATTCCCAGCCTTAGATCGACAGTTTGTTGATACGTTTACCACCGTAAGCCAGATTCACGATACAACGTGTTCCAACAATGGCTGTAAACATAGAAGTTAAGATACCGATAGACAGAGTCACCGCGAAACCTTTGATTGCGCCAGTACCGACAGCAAACAGAATAATCGCAGTAATCAAGGTCGTGATGTTCGCATCGGCAATCGTACTGAATGCGTTAGCGTAACCTTGGTGGATCGCTTGCTGTGGGCTGCGACCATCACGTAACTCTTCTCGAATACGCTCAAAGATCAGTACGTTCGCATCGACGGCCATACCGACAGTCAGAACGATACCGGCAATACCAGGTAAGGTCATGGTTGCACCTGGAATCATCGACATAACGCCGATAATCAACACAAGGTTTGCCATTAAAGCGACGTTAGCAATCAGACCAAACTTACGGTAGTACATCAGAGTAAAGAGCATAACTGCCACCATACCCCAAATCATTGCTTGGATACCCATGTCGATGTTCTGCTGACCCATTGAAGGACCAATAGTACGTTCTTCGACAATAGAGATAGGCGCGATTAGGGCACCCGCACGTAGTAATAGTGCTAGGTTGTGTGCTTCAGCCGCAGAATCAATACCAGTAATACGGAAGTTACGTCCTAGCGCAGATTGAATCGTCGCTTGGTTAATCACTTCTTCGTACTTAGTCAGAATCACTTTGCCTTCAGGAGTACGACGACCACTGTCTTTGTACTCAGCAAACACGGTTGCCATTAGCTTACCAATGTTCTGACGAGAGAAAGCCGACATCTTGTTACCACCTTCGCTATCTAGCGAGATGTTAACCTGAGGGCGACCATACTCATCAACACTTGAGCTTGCATCCGTGATGCTCGAACCGCCTAAGATGACGCGTTTCTTAAGCACCACAGGGCGGCCGTCACGATCTTGTTTGATTTCACTGCCTGCTGGCGCGCGACCACTAGCCGCCGCAGCCAAATCAGCTTTAGCATCCACTTCACGGAATTCTAACGTTGCCGTTGCACCAAGAATCTCTTTTGCTCGAGCCGTATCTTGAACACCTGGAAGCTCAACAACGATGCGGCTTGCACCCTGACGTTGAACCAATGGTTCTGCAACACCAAGTTCGTTAACACGGTTACGCAGAATCGTGATGTTCTGCTCGACAGCGTAGTTGCGAATTTCAGTTAGACGTTGCTCAGTAAAAGTAGCAATTAGAGCAAAACGACCCTCTGACACGGAATCAGTAAAGAGCATGTCTGGGTGGTTTTTCTCAAGAATGCGCTGAGCTTCGGCTAGTTGTTCTTCATTACGCAGTAGCACTTCAACCGCGTTCTTGCCTGAAGGGCGAATCGAACGATAGCGTACTTTTTCTTCGCGAAGTTCACTGCGGAAGGCTTCTTCCTGCTGACCAATCAGCTTTTCCATCGCAGCGTCCATATCCACTTCCATCAAGAAGTGAACACCACCACGTAGGTCAAGGCCAAGCTTCATCGGCGCAGCGCCAATTGATTCAAGCCAGTCTGGCGTTGCAGGAGCGAGGTTAAGAGCAACAATTATATCGTTGCCCATCGCTTCGCTGATAACATCACGAGCACTAATTTGCGTGTCAGTGTTATTGAAGCGAACAAGGATGGATCCATTTTCAAGAGCAATGGATTTATGAGATAAGCCCTGTTTATCAAGAGCTTGAGTGACAGAATCCAGCGTCGACATATCTACAGAGGCGCCACGCGCCCCTGTAACTTGAATTGCCGGATCTTCACCGTAGATATTCGGAAGTGCATACAATGCTGCGATAGCGATGGTAAACACCACCATCAGGTACTTCCACAACGGATAGCGGTTAAGCACAGCGAGGATCCTTAAGCTGTTTTATAGAGATTTCAGCGTACCTTTTGGTAGCACTGCTGTAACGAAGTCTTTTTTGATAACAACTTCGTTATTGGTGTTTAGCTCGATAGAGATGTAGTCGTTGTCTTCAGCGATCTTAGTAATTTTACCGACTAGACCACCGCTGGTTAGAACTTCATCACCTTTACCCATCGACGCCATTAGGCTTTTATGCTCTTTTACACGCTTAGCTTGTGGACGGTAGATCATGAAGTAGAAGATCACCGCAAACATACCTAGCATGATTAGCATTTCAAAACCGCCACCTGCTGGTGCACCTTCAGCTGCTGCGTGAGCTTGAGAAATAAACATTAAAATATCCTCTATTATTATCTATTAGTATCCAAGTTGGGCATTCGCGATTTAGTTTCAAGTCTGAGAGTAACCAATAGCGATCACTCTCTCAAAAATAGCTTGCGTTTGCCTACTTTATTAGCAAAAGCCTCTGGCATAATGCCAAAGGCTTTAATTCTTAAAATTCGTCGATTACTGCTCTTTCGCCAGTGGCGGTACTTCACGGCCACGACGCTCATAGAACTCTTTCACGAACTCATCAAAACGATCTTCGTCAATCGCGTTACGAATACTTTCCATCAAGCGTTGGTAGTAACGTAGGTTGTGGATCGTGTTTAGACGTGCACCCAGAATCTCGTTACAACGCTCTAGGTGGTGAAGGTACGACTTAGAGTAGTTCTGACAAGTGTAACAGTCACAGTGCGGATCTAACGCAGTTGTATCTGTTTTGTGTTTCGCATTACGGATCTTGATCACACCGCCAGTCACAAATAGGTGACCATTACGTGCATTACGCGTTGGCATTACACAGTCAAACATATCGATACCGCGGCGCACACCTTCAACTAAGTCTTCTGGTTTACCTACACCCATTAGGTAACGAGGCTTGTCTTCTGGCAATTGAGGACATGTATGTTCAAGAATACGGTGCATGTCTTCTTTTGGCTCGCCTACAGCTAGACCACCGACAGCATAACCGTCAAAACCGATTTCAGTTAGACCTTTAACCGACACATCACGTAGATCTTCGTACACACCACCCTGAACGATACCAAATAGGTTGTTCGGGTTCTCTAGTTTATCGAAGTGGTCACGTGAACGCTGTGCCCAGCGTAGCGACATTTCCATCGATTTCTTCGCTTCGTCATGTGTTGCTGGGTATGGCGTACACTCGTCGAAGATCATAACAATGTCAGAACCTAGGTCTTTTTGGATTTCCATCGACTTTTCAGCGTCCATGAAAATCTTGTCACCGTTTACTGGGTTACGGAAGTGAACACCTTGCTCAGTGATCGTACGCATCTTACCTAAGCTGAATACTTGGAAGCCGCCTGAATCAGTAAGAATAGGACCTTGCCAGTTCATAAAATCGTGCAGATCACCGTGCATTTTCATCACTTCCTGACCAGGACGTAGCCATAAGTGGAAAGTGTTGCCTAGCAGGATTTCAGCACCAGTGCCTTTTACTTCTTCCGGCGTCATACCTTTAACAGTACCGTAAGTACCTACTGGCATAAATGCAGGTGTTTGAACTGTGCCACGTTCAAAGGTCAGTTGACCACGACGCGCAACACCGTCTTTCTTTTTAAGATCGAATTTTAACTTCACGAAGCCTCCGGTTGTCAGAGAAACAGTCTGACATTAAGTTCAGAGCATTGAGCTCTATGAGGAGCGGTCGCCTTCCATGCGAGAGACAAAACAGTCTTCTGCTTTGCTTCCTAGCTTACTGCTAGCACTCGTAAACTATAAATTGTGAAAAAGCTTACTAGCAAAAGGCTAGTCAGTTTTTTTCTTAATGAACATCGAATCACCGTAAGAGAAGAAGCGGTACTTGTTCTCCACTGCGTGCTTATAAGCGTTCATTGTATTCTCGTAACCTGCGAACGCACTGACCAACATGATCAGTGTCGACTCTGGCAGGTGGAAGTTAGTAATTAAACAATCAACTAACTGATATTGGTAACCTGGATAAATAAAAATCTCAGTATCACCGAAGAAAGGAACCAGTTCCGTACCATTCTTAAGTGCATCTTGCGCGGCACTTTCTAGTGAACGAACCGATGTCGTCCCTACCGCAATAATTCGACCACCACGAGCTTTAGCTGCATTGATCGCATCAACAACTTCTTGCGGTACTTCAACGTACTCCGCGTGCATGTGGTGATCATGGATATCATCAACTTTCACTGGCTGGAACGTTCCAGCGCCCACGTGTAGAGTCACGTAAGCAAACTCCGCACCTTTCGCTTTGATTCTATCCAGCAATGGTTGGTCGAAATGCAGACCTGCCGTCGGCGCTGCTACGGCACCCGGTTTTTGGTTGTAAACCGTCTGGTAACGCTCTTTGTCAGAGTCTTCATCCGGGCGATCAATATAAGGAGGAAGAGGCATATGACCAATCTCTTCCAGTACCGCTAGAACATTTTGCTCTGAATTGAACTTCAACTCAAACAACGCGTCATGACGCGCGACCATCTGCGCTGAAAACTCATCATTCTCACCAACAAAAATAGTACTTCCCGGCTTAGGTGACTTTGAACAACGCACATGAGCCAGAATGCTTTTCTCATCGATAACCCTTTCAACCAACACCTCAAGCTTGCCACCTGATTCTTTACGGCCAAACATGCGCGCAGGAATCACGCGAGTGTTGTTGAAAACCACTAAATCACCAGGTTGTACTTGCTCAAGTACATCGGTAAATGTGCCATCAACAAGCTCCCCCGTATTACCATCCATTTGTAGTAAACGGCTCGCAGTGCGCTCTGGCTGAGGATAACGAGCAATAAGCTCATCCGGTAAGTCAAAATGGAAATCTGATACTTGCATGTTACTAATCTTTTGTCGTGGGTTCTTTATGTGAGTCGAACTGATTCTGTCACAAACAGACGACGAGTTTTTCGCAGCCGACTAGTATATTCTGCATCAGAGCAATATCAAGAAAAGAGATGTGAATTATTGTAATCATTTACGTAATTACCGCTTCTGAGAGTGTTATTTTAGCGCTGAATTATTCAACCATTGATTTGCCACAAAAAAAGCAGGGTTATGACAATAAAACGCGATTAGCTCTCATACTCACAGCGAGAAAATTACTATATTTATAGGGTAAAGAACAACTTCAGGAGGCAGCCATGATTAAAGTAGAAGACATGATGACGCGTAGTCCCCATACGCTTCTTCGTTCACATAATCTTGCTGATGCTAAAAGCATGATGGAAGCACTTGATATTCGCCATATTCCCATCATAGACGCAGATAGAAAACTGCTCGGTGTGATCTCACAACGTGATGTATTAGCCGCTCAAGAATCCAGTCTGCAACAAATCCCAGAAAACCAGTCCTTCACTCTCAATACGCCCCTGTACGAAATCATGAAAACCGGCGTGATGACCGTAGCCCCACAAGCAGGATTAAAAGAGAGTGCCATCTATATGCAAAAGCACAAAGTGGGCTGTTTACCTGTGGTAGACAGAGGTCAATTAGTCGGAATCATCACCGATAGTGACTTCGTTGCGATAGCAATTAACCTGCTCGAATTACAAGAAGAAGTTGAACCTGAAGAGATGGATTGATTTGCCCTTCGACATATGATTTATAACGCCAAGCGCTTATCGTGCACTTGGCGTTATCTGCGATCGACCCATCATCATTCTTGTCCGCAAGAGACTCAGCCGCGCTCTCTATTCCCGCATCAAGCCACACCCACCAAGATTCAGAAACACCTCAATCGCTCGTTTGTGCTCCTAGCCAACAACAAATAAATTCATAGAACATTTAAATATAAGCAAAATTAATCACTTAACAGATAAGCGTCCATTCATATTCACTAAGTATTTCTATTTGTCAGCACGTTGCAGATTTGACCGTTATAATTTAGTTACAAAACTATAAATACATTTCATCGTCAGTTATCACCTTCGACGTCCGTCAGCCAAACGGAGAGACTGGTATGAGTCTGAAAAAATTACTCACCCTTGGATTTGGGGTGATCTTAGGCCTAATTTTGGTCATTTCTGTTGTTGCTTCACTTCGTTTTTACCAATCGAGTGGAGGCTTTAATACTTACCGTGCTCTTGCTTTAACCAGTGTTGCTACCGGGCGCATCCAAGCTAATATTTTAGAGGCTCGTTTAGCGGCGCTAAAATACATAAATACCAATAACCAAGAAAACATCGCTGCTGTTGATACGCGAATAACCACCACGAATAACTTAATTGAAGAGCTACTCGGTAAAAACATCGACAACAGTAATAAATCTGATTTTATCTCGATTGAAAATCAATTAAAGCAGTACAAACAAGGTTTTATTCAAGTTACTCAACTAGTGAATCAACGTAATCAACTTGTTCAACAACAGCTCGATCCCGCAGGATTGAACATGCGATTATCAGTCACAAACATCATGAATCAAGCCGCAACCGAAGATGATCTTGACGTTGCCGTCAGCGCCGGCACTTTACAACAACATCTCTTGCTCGCTCGACTATATGCATCTAAATTCTTAACCAATAACGCTCAGGCTGATGCTGAAAGAGCCGAGAAAGAATTTTTAGTTGTTGCCACTTTAGCTGACAAGGTGGATTCACAATTGATGTCGACAGAGCAGATTGAAAATCTGAAATCTTTCCGACAATCCTTTGAACAATATCGTTCAACCTTCTCTCAAGTAGTGCAAACCATTAATAACCGCAACCAAATCATCTCAGGAACACTTGATGTTTTAGGGGCTTCTGCTGCTCGTACCATTGAAGAGATAAAACTCAAAACCAAAGAGAAACAAGATACGGTCGGCCCTGAAATGGTAGAGCGCTTTTCAAACGCTCAGCTCCTGATCGTAGCACTGTCTATTATCGTCATCATCAGCGCCTTGGCGATTGCGGTTGGTATCTATCGCAGTGTATTGAAAGTGGTTGGCGGCGAGCCTAGCCAGATTCAAGAGATCGTCGCTGAAGTGGCATCAGGGGATCTTTCGAGCCAGATTACAACCTCGGGTAAAGAAACTGGCATCTACGCTAATATCTTGCAAATGCGCACTGAACTGCGTCGAATCATTGAAGGCTTTCATCAAATTTCCGACAACGTTTCTTCTTCTTCAATGTCTTTGACAAACATCATGAAACAGACCGAACACAATGCACAGCAGGAACTCAGTCAAGTCGAACAGATTGCCACTGCCATCAATGAGCTCTCCAGTACTGCCTCTGAAGTCAGTCAAAATGCAGCAAATGCCGAAAACGCAGCCAATGATGCTACTAACAATGTTGTTGAAGGCGGAAGATTATTGGATTCGTCAGACGAAGTGTCGCGCAAAGTGGATTCGTCTATTGAAGAGACATCAAAAATCGTTAATCAGTTGCAAGAGTACTCCGTTGAGATTGGCACCGTAGTAGAAGTGATTAACTCAATCTCGGAACAAACCAATTTGCTGGCACTTAATGCCGCAATTGAGGCGGCTCGTGCAGGTGAACAAGGACGAGGCTTTGCTGTCGTTGCCGATGAAGTTCGCTCACTTGCCGCGAAAACGCAACAATCGACCATTGATATTCAAGACATTATCTCTCGTTTACAAGCTCAAGCAAAAGACGCGACAAACTATATGCAGTCGAACCTGACCTTAGCGGAAGATTCTCGCAAATTCAGCGGGCAACTTCGTGATGCGTTTTCGGCCATTACTGAATCTGTCTCTCTGATTTCAGATATGAACACCCATGTGGCAACGGCTTCTGAAGAGCAATCTGGTGTGACACAAGATATCTCGCAAAACGTGTCTCATGCTTTCGATTTGGTTAATAAAAATGCGGCTGGTATTGAGGAGAGTAAACGAGCCAGTGATGAGCTATCGAATCTGGCAGTGAAACAAAAAGATCTGTTGAGCTTCTTTAAACTTTAGCTAAAAAAAGAGCGGTCTGCACCGCTCAAAAGCATGTCAAAGTTTATGCCTAAACAGAATATCTATACCCAAAGGCTAGTGAGTCAAAGCCTGCATTTTTGACTCACTAGGCAGGGTATTAATGGCTAAGGGATTAAAATTGGTCTTCTTCTGTTGAACCTGTCAATGCTGTTACAGAAGAATTACCACCTTGAATTGTGTTGGTCATCTTATCGAAGTAACCAGTACCCACTTCTTGCTGGTGTGCCACGAATGTGTAGCCTTTCTCAGCTGCTTGGAACTCTGGACGCTGTACTTTCTCAACGTAGTGACGCATGCCTTCGCCTTTCGCGTAGTCGTGAGCAAGTTCGAACATGTTGAACCACATGTTGTGAATACCTGCCAGTGTAATGAACTGGTACTTGTAGCCCATGTCAGAAAGCTCTTGCTGGAATTTCGCAATGGTTTCTGCATCTAGGTTCTTCTCCCAGTTGAACGATGGAGAACAGTTGTATGCAAGTAGCTGCTCTGGGTACTCAGCATGAATCGCTTCTGCGAACTTACGCGCTTCTTCTAGACATGGTGTTGCTGTTTCACACCAGATTAAGTCTGCGTATGGCGCGTAAGCTAGACCACGAGAAATCGCTTGGTCAATCCCTGCACGTACACGGTAGAAACCTTCCTGAGTGCGCTCGCCAACGATAAAGTCTTTGTCGTATGAATCACAGTCAGACGTTAGTAGGTCAGCAGCGTTCGCATCTGTACGAGCGATAACGAGTGTTGTTGTACCAGCAACGTCGGCAGCTAGACGAGCCGCAACCAGTTTTTGAACCGCTTCTTGAGTAGGAACAAGAACTTTACCGCCCATGTGACCACATTTCTTAACAGAAGCAAGTTGGTCTTCAAAGTGAACACCCGCAGCGCCCGCTTCGATCATCGACTTCATCAGTTCGTATGCGTTTAATACGCCACCAAAACCCGCTTCTGCATCCGCAACGATTGGTAGGAAGTAATCCACAGCACCTTCATCAGCTGGTGATTTACCGTTAGACCATTGGATTTGGTCCGCACGACGGAACGAGTTGTTAATGCGCTTAACGACTGATGGTACAGAGTCTACTGGGTATAGCGATTGGTCTGGGTACATTGTTGATGCAGTGTTGTTGTCTGCAGCAACCTGCCAGCCAGAAAGGTAAATCGCTTCAATACCCGCTTTCGCTTGCTGTACTGCTTGGCCGCCAGTCAGTGCACCTAGACAGTTTACGTAGCCCTTCTTAGCATCACCGTTCACCAGTGACCATAGTTTGTCAGCACCACGCTGAGCGATGGTATTTGCAGGTACCATTGAGCCACGTAGTTCAACAACCTCTTCAGCAGTGTAAGGACGTTTTACGTTTTTCCAGCGTGGATTGGTTGCCCAATCTTTTTCTAGAGCTTCAATTTGTTGGCGGCGAGTTAAGTTAGTCATCGGTCTATCCCTCTATTGATGAGCGCTTCTTATGTTGAGTTAACGGGCGCTATGTTTTCCTTTTTCCTTGGCAGTACATCCAGCTCTGCCTTAGAACATTCACGTTATTGTTGTGGAGTTTGTTTCTAATCCAGGTAGTCGTAACCTGGAATGGTTAAGAAATTGGTTAATTGGTCACTGGTCGTGAGCTCAGTCATCAAGTCCGCAGCTTCTTCGAAGCGACCTGCTTGGTAACGCTCCTCACCCACTTCTTGTTTAACGACGTTAATCTCTTCACTCAGATACTGTTTGAACAGCTCGTTGGTGACGGTTTGGCCGTTGTCCAGCGATTTACCATGTTGAATCCATTGCCAAATCGAAGCACGCGAGATTTCTGCGGTCGCGGCATCTTCCATCAATCCGTAGATAGGTACACAACCGTTACCTGAGATCCACGCTTCGATGTACTGCAAAGCAACACGAATGTTATGACGCATGCCTTGTTCTGTGATGTCACCTTCACATGGAGCAAGAAGGTCTGCCGCTGTCACTGGTGCATCTTGTTCACGAGAGACATTGAGCTGATTTGTTCTTGGTCCCAATGCTTGGTCAAATACAGCCAATGCGGTGTCAGCTAATCCAGGGTGTGCAACCCAAGTGCCGTCATGACCATTGTTGGCTTCCAGTGATTTGTCGTTATAAACCTTATCAAGCACTTGCTGATTAGTTTGTGGGTCTTTCGCTGGGATAAAGGCGGCCATACCTCCCATTGCGAAAGCACCACGTTTATGACAAGTACGGACAAGTAAACGGGAGTAAGCGTTTAGGAACGGCTTGTCCATTGTCACTACCTGACGGTCAGGAAGAACGCGATCAGGGTGTTTTTTAAGTGTTTTGATGTAGCTGAAGATGTAATCCCAGCGACCGCAGTTAAGACCAACGATATGTTCTTTTAGTGAGAATAGAATTTCATCCATCTCGAACACAGCGGGTAACGTCTCGATCAGTACGGTTGCCTTGATAGTTCCAGTGTCGAGACCGAAGTATTCTTCCGTAAAGTGGAACACTTCACTCCACCATTTTGCTTCCGTGTGAGACTGAAGCTTTGGAATATAAAAATAAGGGCCGCTGCCTTTTCTCAACAGACTGGTATAGTTGTTGTAAAAGTAAAGCGCAAAGTCAAACAGGGCCCCAGGGATAATCTGACCGTTGAACGTAACGTGTTTTTCTTTGAGATGTAGTCCACGTACACGGCAGATAAGAACCGCAGGATCGTCTTCCAACTGGTAGAGCTTGCCATTGACTGGATTGGTGTAGCTAATATCACCATTTACCGCATCACGTAAGTTGATTTGGCCATCAAGCACTTTGTCCCACGCTGGAGCTAATGAGTCTTCAAAGTCAGCCATAAACACTTTTACGTTAGCGTTTAGAGCGTTTATCACCATTTTTCGGTCTGTAGGACCTGTGATTTCAACGCGGCGGTCTTGAAGATCTTTAGGGATCCCTTGGATTTTCCAGCTTCCTTCTCTGATATCTTGCGTATCTGTTAGGAAGTCCGGCAGTTCACCAGCGTCAATGCGTGCCTGCTTCTCCTCACGAGCAGCGAGCAATTCATCAACTCGACCAGCGAACTTTGCACACAGCAGAGATAAGAAGGTTTGGGCTTCAACAGGGAAAATCGCCTGATGCTCTGGAGAAAGGGTACCAGTGACATCAAGCATGCCTTCTTTTAGTAGGGTTTCTTGGGCTTCTACTGTTGTTTTATCTCTTTCTGGTGTGTTGGCAAGCATAATTTCTTCCTTAATATCCTGCTGTATATGAAACCGTCACTGGTTAGCCGCACTTATCTGACACTGCGAACACTTCTGCCGAGTTCGTCACTGTCATTGTCAGCCCCACCTCTGTATCGGGTCATTTCGATTCTCGAACGCTCCGATTACATTTGTAACTATCAAACAACAATCAAACTTCCTAACTGATCATTCTCTGAAGAGGTTTCTTGTTCTGTTGGCTGTTAGATTGAATCAGTAAAACATTCATTTCAATCTAGACATAAGTCTTACTGAGCCTTTATTTAACCTATACCAAACATGACTAGAGTAAAAGTACTAAAGTAAACAAAACGTTAAATTCGAAGTTTTATTCCGCACGCATAAAAGTGGTGTTCGCACTCACAAAAACGTAACTAGTTACGTAATTTAATTACAGTGAAATTAACGATGTAAAATCGTTTCAAACGCGCGTTTAATTCTATGTAGTGGGGACAAATCCCTTTTATCACTAGGGGTGAAGGGAATATGCAATCGGATTATCAAACAACGGAAAATCGGAGGGTTGTAAAATTCACACTGTGAAATTTCACAATTTAATGAAAGCTTCATCAAAATTTACTTGTAAAATTTTACAAGATAAAGTTTACCGACAGGATAAAATGCTAAAAAGCACACCAAAACCAGTGTGCTTTTTGATAGGAAATCGATTTCGTCAACTAATACTTATCGCTAAAGTAGCTCTGACACTACATCCGCTAATTGTTTAAAAGTATTTACTCGGGATGAACTTGGTCGCCAAACCAGACCTATATCACGATGAGCTTGCTGCCCTGGGGCATCAATCACAACCAAGTTCTGGTTATCTATCAAACCATGATCAATGGCCATTTGAGGTATAAAGGTAGTTCCCATCCCATTGGCAACCATCTGTACCAAGGTATGTAAACTTGTGGCGGAGAAAGGGTTAATCTTCTCTTTGTCTGTTAACTGACAGGCAGAAACCGCGTGCTCGGTCAAACAGTGCTCTTTCTCTAAAAGAAAGACAAACTCATTAGGCAAGTCTGCATACTTAATTGGCGTTTGAATCGCATCAGCTTGATTGCGACTAATGATCATACGGAATGGATCACTCCCCACAATGCGGCTTTCCATGCCTAATATGTCGACTGGCAACGCTAAAATCAGGACATCCAATTCTCCATGGCGCAACGCATCGAGCAAATTGGTCGTCGTATCTTCTCTTAATAACAGATTCAGTTGAGGAAAGCGGCGATTCACCTCCTGAACTAAATCACACAATAAGAAGGGAGCGATAGTGGGGATGCAACCAAGGCGCAATTGCCCTTCCATTTCTCCACCTTGGCACAAACGCCCAAGTTCAACGAGATCTTGTCCTTTTGCCAATAACTCTCGCCCCTGCTGCACCACTTGCTCGCCAGCCAAGGTAAAAACCAAAGGGCTTTTCTTGTCTTTCTTTTCGTATAAAGGGCAACCAATCAGCTCTTCGAGATTCTGGATACCTTTACTTAAGGTAGATTGACTGACAAAGCACTTTTCAGCGGCATCGCTAAAATGACGTGTTTCGTGCAAGGTAATTAGATAGTGTAACTGTTTGAGGCTGGGCCACTTATTCATAGATTTATCTATAACTTCCGACTGGATATTGACCAAGTTAATAAAATCAAACTTATCGTTTTTTTCGATTAACTTAATCTATTTAATTCGCTTTTTTACATACTACAATGTGTACTATAGTTTGTCCCGTACAAACACGGACCAAAGCGAAACAGACGTTTTGCATTGGAACTAACCAAATATTTTAGGAGCAAAAAAATGGTACTAGTAGGTCGTCAAGCCCCAGATTTTACTGCTGCAGCTGTTCTAGGTAACGGTGAAATCGTTGATAACTTCAACTTTGCAGAGTTCACTAAAGGTAAGAAAGCAGTTGTTTTCTTCTACCCACTAGATTTCACTTTCGTTTGCCCATCAGAGCTAATCGCTTTTGACAACCGTTTTGAAGATTTCAAAGCTAAAGGCGTTGAAGTTATCGGTGTTTCTATCGATTCTCAGTTCTCTCACAACGCATGGCGTAACACTGCGATCGAAAACGGCGGTATCGGTCAAGTTAAATACCCTCTAATTGCTGACGTTAAGCACGAAATCTGTAAAGCTTACGACGTTGAGCACCCAGAAGCAGGTGTTGCGTTCCGTGGTTCTTTCCTAATCGACGAAGACGGTCTTGTACGTCACCAAGTTGTTAACGACCTACCTCTAGGCCGTAACATCGATGAAATGCTACGCATGGTTGACGCACTGAACTTCCACCAAAAACACGGTGAAGTATGTCCTGCACAGTGGGAAGAAGGTAAAGCAGGTATGGACGCATCTCCTAAGGGTGTTGCAGCGTTCCTATCTGAGCACGCAGACGACCTAAGCAAGTAATTGCTTACTATACCCAAGCTCAACGGGTATATGGTTGGTAAGTATATAAAAGCACATAGCGCATAAGCGCAACGCCAATCAGTTCTAAGTAAAGTCTTAATCAAAGCCCGAAGCACTGCTTCGGGCTTTTTTATTTCACTACCAAAGTCGAAATATTGATAAAAAGACAACATATCGCTAAAGAGACAAAAAATATCGTCTTACAGACTTTCTCGGATTCAGCCCTTTAAAGTCTGCATCGCTCTCTTTATGATGAATTTAACTTAATTTGAGACTGAGCATCATTGCTCTTTCTGGATGAATATAAACATGGAGATTTAAAATGGCTTACTTTTCTCTAGCCTTTGGTACGGCAACTAAAAACCGCGACGGAAAAATCATTGAAGCATTTTTTCCAAACCCAGTTCTAAACCCATCAGATGCACTGGTTGAAGCCGTTGCTAAAGTTGCAGGTTATGAGCAAGGTAACCAAGCTATCGAAATCTCTGCGGCTCAAAGTGCTGAGTTAGTGAGTGCCTTTGAAGCAAACGGTGATACAGCGAATGCTTCTTTCGCTGCAAAAGCGGCAGAATCTTCTCAACCTCTGGTTGTTGTGGTTCTAGCAACAGATGAGAAACCTCAGTCCGTTGCTGAAGGTTTCCTTAAACTACAACTTATCTCTAACCGCCTAGTTCAACCACACGGCACCGTCCTAGATGGTATCTTCGGTCTACTGCATAACATTGCATGGACTAACGAAGGTCCAATCGACTTGCCAGAGCTGGCTGACCGTCAAATTGAAGCGCGTCTTGCTGGCCGCTCACTGTCTGTTGACTGTGTCGACAAATTTCCAAAAATGGTGGATTACGTTGTTCCAGCTGGTATTCGTATTGCGGATACATCTCGCGTACGCCTTGGTGCTCATGTGGGTGAAGGCACCACCGTTATGCACGAAGGTTTCATCAACTTCAACGCTGGTACTACGGGCGTGAGCATGGTTGAAGGTCGTATCTCTGCGGGTGTTGTTGTCGGCAATGGCTCTGACATCGGTGGTGGCGCTTCTATCATGGGTACACTATCCGGCGGCGGTACAGTAGTGGTGTCAATTGGTGAAAACTCACTACTAGGTGCGAATGCGGGTCTTGGTTTCCCTCTAGGCGATCGTTGTACTGTTGAATCCGGTCTATACGTGACGGCAGGTTCTAAAGTGCGCATGTTAGATTCATCTGGCCAAGAAGTTGAAGTAGTGAAAGCTCGCGATCTCGCGGGTGTATCTGACCTACTGTTCCGTCGTAACTCAGTGACAGGCCAAATCGAATGTCTTGCCAACAAGTCTGCGGTAGAGCTGAACTCAGAGCTACACAGCAACAACTAAGCCAAGGCGAGTTGATAAAGCCGAGCTTCAGTGCTCGGCTTTTTTGTTTCTTATTCCTTAGAAGTAGAGGTTATTGTCCTCGTCAATCCCCTGTATCCTCTAGCGATAGGGAAAGATTTACATCATTTCAGTCAGACAATCTATCCCGACCTACTGATATTTTTATGCTCAAACACTCATTTTTCGTGCTCGTTTATTTTCGAATTCGCCTATTTATGCAAAATTACTCTGCATATATAGGGAATACACCAATCTGCTGCTACCACACATCGAAGTCGCTCAAACGATAAGCAAGCCAAGATTAGCTAAAATAGTAATAATAAGACAAAAGGATTCTTACCATGACTGAGCAAAAGTACATTGTTGCCCTAGACCAAGGCACAACAAGCTCTCGCGCGGTGATACTGGACCACGATGCCAATATTGTTAGCATCTCTCAACGTGAGTTCACCCAAATTTACCCTCAGTCTGGGTGGGTCGAGCACGATCCTCTTGAAATTTGGGCGACACAAAGTTCAACTCTCATCGAAACTCTCGCCAAGTCAGGCATCAGCAGTGATCAGCTTGCGGCTATTGGTATCACCAACCAACGTGAAACCACCATTGTATGGAACAAAGAAACTGGCAAACCTGTCTACAACGCCATTGTGTGGCAATGTCGTCGCACCGCAGAAATTTGTGAAGAGCTCAAAGCACGTGGCCTAGAAGAGTATGTCCGCGAAAACACCGGATTAGTACTCGACCCATACTTTTCCGGCACTAAGGTTAAGTGGATTTTAGATAATGTAGAAGGCGCACGTGAAGACGCAGAAGCAGGCAAGTTGTTGTTTGGTACTGTCGATACTTGGCTCGTATGGAAAATGACCCAAGGCCGAGTACATGTCACGGACTATACCAATGCATCTCGCACCATGCTTTTCAATATCAATAACTTAAGCTGGGATCAAAAACTGCTCGACGAACTAGGAATCCCAGCATCGATGATGCCTGAAGTGAAGCGTTCTTCAGAAGTTTACGGTCAAACCAACATCGGCGGTAAAGGCGGTACTCGTATTCCTATCGCAGGTATTGCCGGAGACCAACAAGCTGCGCTTTACGGTCAAATGTGTGTTGAGGCTGGACAAGCGAAAAACACCTATGGCACAGGTTGTTTCTTACTGATGAATACCGGCCAAGAGAAAGTGACATCAACGCACGGTCTTTTAACCACGCTAGCCTGTGGTCCAAATGGCGAGCCTGCCTATGCACTAGAAGGCGCGGTATTTATGGGAGGCGCTTCAATTCAATGGCTGCGCGATGAGATGAAGCTGCTCGCAGATGCCAAAGACTCAGAGTACTTTGCGACCAAAGTTGACTCTTCCAATGGTGTTTACGTTGTACCAGCCTTTACTGGCCTTGGTGCTCCTTATTGGGACGCTTGGGCGCGTGGGACTATTGTCGGTCTGACACGTGGCGTCAGCTCAAACCACATTATCCGCGCGACGCTTGAAGGCATTGCCTACCAAACTCGCGACGTTTTGGATGCCATGCAAGCGGACTCCAACATTAACTTGGCTAGCTTAAGAGTCGACGGTGGAGCGGTAGCAAACAATTTCCTGATGCAGTTCCAATCTGATGTTCTAGATACAGAAGTTCACCGCCCTAAAGTCACGGAAGTTACCGCCCTAGGTGCAGCCTACCTAGCAGGTCTTGCCGTTGGGTACTGGAATAGTATTGATGAGCTAAAAGACAAAGCCGAGCTCGATCGCACCTTCCTACCTCATCATGATGAAGAAAAACGTAATCGCCGCTACAAGGGATGGAAGCGCGCCGTTAAGTGTGCGCAGGTTTGGGCAGAAATGCATAACGAGGAAGATTAAAGTCACAAACTCCCATTCAAGAGCGCCGATTATGGCGCTCTTTTTGCGTTATATCCCCTATTCCTTACATCGTTCTCTTCTCACCATGCGCTAATTCGAGCACAATAACGCGAGTTATTATTTTCGAAAATCAGTGTAATGAGCATATTGGCTCACTGCACAGGGAGCTGCCCGTGAAACAAATTCCAAGACATCAGCAAATAATTGCGTTGGTTCAAAAGCAAGGCTATGTCAGCACCGACGAGTTGGTAGAGAAATTTAATGTCAGTCCACAGACCATCAGACGCGATCTCAACGAACTTGCTGATGACAATAAAATTCGCCGTTACCATGGTGGTGCAACCATTCCACTGAGTTCAGAAAACACCTCGTACACCGCGCGCAAAAGCATGAATTTCAACGAAAAGGATGTTATTGCAGAAGAAGTGGTTAAACACATTCCCGATGGGGCGACCTTGTTTATTGATATTGGTACCACTCCAGAGGCCATTGCACGAGCACTAAACAAAAATCACAAGCAACTACGTGTGGTGACTAACAATATTAATGTCGCAACCATTTTGCTGCAAAACCCAGAGTTTAAAGTCATCCTTGCCGGTGGAGAAGTTCGCAACCGTGATGGCGGTATCGTCGGTGAAGCCACTCTTGATTTTGTGAAACAGTTCCGACTTGATTTCGGCATCTTGGGGATCAGCGGTATCGACTATGACGGTTCATTGCTTGACTTCGACTACCATGAGGTTCGTGTAAAACAAGCCATTATCGAGAATAGCCGAAGTGTTTTTCTTGCTGTTGATCACTCTAAATTTGGTCGTAATGCTATGGTCAAGCTGGGCAATATCTCTCAACTCCATATGCTATTTACTGACAAACAGCCTCCAAAAGAAATACTGTCTATCCTCAAAGAGCACTCAATTCCGCTTGAAGTCATTAACGACACCAAATAGTCACAGCAATTCCAATCAAATTTAACCTTTAAGAAACCTTTATTCCCTAATAAAGGTTTTTTTGTGCACAAATCACACAAACGAGCATAAACGAAAATAAATAATGATCCAAAACGAAAGCTGCGTTAGGATTCTTTTATGGTCAAAAATGCTCGTTCGCTCAACAAAAGGTTAAATTCATGAGTATTTCAGCTAATGCTGCACAATCAGACAAAACGTTAGACATAATCATAGTTGGTGGTGGCATTAATGGTGCAGGCATTGCTGCTGATGCTGCAGGCCGAGGCTTATCTGTCGGTTTATATGAAGCTCAAGACTTCGCCTCTGCAACCTCTTCTGCCAGTTCAAAACTCATTCACGGTGGGTTGCGCTATCTCGAACACTATGAGTTTCGCTTAGTTTCGGAAGCGCTCGCAGAACGTGAGGTGCTACTGAAAAAAGCACCACATATTGCACAACCAATGCGCTTTCGACTCCCACATCGCCCTTTCTTGCGTCCAGCATGGATGATTCGCTGCGGTTTATTCCTCTACGACAACCTAGGTAAAAGAACGACGCTGCCGGCAAGTGAAAGCATCGACTTGGCAAAATCTGGCTTGCTCAAACCAGAAATGAAGAAAGGCTTCGAGTACTCTGATTGTTGGGTAGATGATGCGCGCTTAGTGTTGCTAAACGTGTTAGCTGCAAAAGAAAATAATGCTGAAATTCGTAACTACTGCCATGTAGAAGGCGCAATACGTGAAGGCGATATCTGGCGCGTGACCATTCGCGATGTCATGACAGGAGAAACCTTTGAGCGTAAATCGAAAGCACTAGTGAATGCCGCTGGGCCGTGGGTCAAGCAGTTCTTTGATCAAGGGTTAGAAAATCTTTCACCACGTAATATACGTCTAATCAAAGGCTCTCATATTGTGATTCCTCGCATTCACGATGAGCCACAAGCATATATCCTGCAAAACAAAGATCATCGAATCGTGTTTATGATCCCTTATTTGGATCAGTTTTCGATAATAGGTACAACCGATGTTGAATATAAGGGAGATCCGAGAGAAGTAGCGATCTCAGATCAAGAAGTGGACTATCTGATCGACATCGTCAACCAGCACTTTGTCCAGCAACTTTCACGTGAGGATGTCATCTGGAGTTATAGTGGCGTGCGACCGCTTTGTGATGATGAATCTGACTCTCCACAAGCCATCACCCGAGATTACACTCTGGAACTTGAATCTGAGTACGATCAAGCGCCTCTGCTATCAATTTTTGGCGGTAAATTAACCACATACCGTAAACTTGGTGAAGCGGCATTGGCAAAGCTCGCCCCATATTTACCTAACATGGGGACACCATGGACAGCCAACCATGCCCTGCCAGGTGGTAACTTTAGCTGCACCAGAGAACAACTGGCTGCAACGATCCATGCTGAGTACCCTTGGCTATCTCAAGCGTTACTACTGCGCTATGTCACTCAGTTTGGTACTTATACGTGGAAGCTACTTCAAGGGGTAACAAGTATTGAAGGTATGGGAGTCCCGTTTTCAGACTCTGCGCAAGGCGTTTATCAGCAAGAAATTGATTATCTAATCGAACATGAAATGGCTCTCACAGCCGATGATCTGCTCTGGCGTCGAACCAAACTTGGTCTCTACCTCAATCAGAGCGAGATTGACGCTGTCACCAAGTACATTTCAGGGAAGCAACCTCAGCAAGTGATCAGCCTGTCTGAAGCTGGCTAACCATCTCGCTAAGACTATTAATCATTAAAAGGCTTGGTTACGACACCAAGCCTTTTTTGTTCTAATCGAAACTAACGATCAACCAGGATGACCATCGACCCTTGCGGTGACTAACATTTTTCCAAATAGACCGACATACATGACAAAAGCGAATATCCACAACGCTGCACTGATGTTTACCGCAGAAATCAGATACTGAGGGAAAAACGCCACCCCGATCCCACGTACAATGGCAGCCAATACCAAAGCACCAAAGGCTAGGTTCATATTTGGGCCTTGGTAAATCGCTCGACCAGTATGCCCCATTGTCACGCGAGCGATCATCGCCAAAATCACACCGCCAATGGCCCCAATCGCAAATAAGTGCAACATGTTGTGGCTGGCAAATGGATTATCCAGCAAACCACGTAATAGCAAACTCACAGGGATGCACAGGTAAGTAGCATGCAGTGACCAAACCAAAGGTTCGCTCAAAGTCAGCCACGGTTTCCAGCGTATGATTCGAATCAGATGCGCCACACCCGCCAACAGCATCAATGGTTGACCAAGTTGAGCAAAGGTCATCGGGAAAAAGCTTAATATAAATAAGCCGACCAGAGGTAGGTTTGCTAACCAGTCCAACCAGACTATTGGCTGAGGTTTTTCAAAGTTAAAACGACGAGCGGTAAAAAACGGAATAACTCGGCTGCCCATGACAGAGAGCAGCAAAGTAAACCACCAAAGCATCGCCTGCCAAACCGCGGAAGCAGGAAATGGCGGCATACCTTTTACCGCCGCATAACTGGCAAAATTAGCCACGATAGCCAGCAAAAATAACGGAATAAAAAATAGATTACGCCACCCTTTCGCTTTGACGACTCGGCTGCCGACTTCATATGCGACAAAAGCTAAAAACAAGGCTTCAAGGCTAGAAACCAACCAAAGCGGTGTTGGCGTCCATAGCAACAATCGTGGCAACAGCCACAGTGCCACTATCGCAGCTAAACGGTGATGCTTGGTACCATTAATTCCCGTCCAGTTCTGAACCGCAGTTAAGACAAATCCAACCACAATCGCCATGGCAAAACCAAACAACATCTCATGAACGTGCCACCATAATGCTGGCACTCGAAGTAGAGCGGGTTGTCCGCTTTGGAACATCCAAACCCATAAGCCAATAGCAATAACCGCGTAGATGGATCCTAGTAGGAAGAAAGGTCTAAAACCTAAACGTAAGACGGGCGGGATCGCTTCTTCTACTTTTTTATCAGTAATATTGAGCACTAAGTGACTCCTAAAAGTTATAAAAAACTGAAATCTACCTAGGCTATCGCAAGAAATGTTCCAACCCTTGCAACTCTTTTATCTCAAAGGCTTAGTGATATAAGCAAACCATAAAAGAAGTCAAATTAACCCAATTAATAAGAGTCAAAAAGACATGATAAGTACAATATGAATGACTTCCAATTTTCAGTGAAACTGGTTAGCTTAACGATTACTCCTATTTCACATCTAAGATGAGGTGACGACAGTGGCAAACTATATCTTCGGTTATGGCAGTCTGATGAATTCCGCATCACGCCAATTAACAGGGCAAACTTCGGCGGCAACCACCGCAACCGTAGAGGGGTTTAAACGCTATTGGGGCAAAGTGGATGAGAGTTATACCCTCTCACCGTTGGTGGTCGATAAAGGACACGGGCACGTTAATGGTGTTTTACTCGAAGTAAGTGAATGCGGTCTTCAAGAATTCGATATTCGTGAACGAGGCTACCATCGTGTTCAAGTCCAAGTGAATCAAGTTGAGTCACAGTTGCCACTTAGCGACAACGATCAAGTTTGGGTTTACATCAAAGACAATCCTGAGCCACCTTGTTCACTCAGTCCAATAATGCAAACTTATGTGGATACGGTTCTCGTTGGGTGTTTAGAAATATCGGAACAGTTTGCCAAACAGTTTATTGAACAAACGATAGGCTGGCATTTTCCGCTCGAAAATGATCGCCATGAACCAAAATATGGCAACCTAGCAGGAGTAAAACCAGAGCACCACAACCAAATTGATGCTCTAGTGGCTGAAGCAAGAGCCTGAAAACCCTCAGCCAAAACGAGATAAGTTAAATGGAACACCAAGCCTTCGAGCTTGGTGTTTATCTTTAGACAATACGAATACCAGCTGGCATCGAACGCTCGGGAGTCAGCAGTACACTTTCCGATTCATCATCTGTTTCTGCACACAGCAGCATGCACTCTGATGTTTCACCACGCATCTTGGCTTTTTCCAGATTGCACAGTACAACCACCTCTTTCCCCATCAGCTGTTGTTCTGTGTAATAAGGCACAAGGCTGGTCACGGTTTGTAGTGTTTTATCACCAACATCAATTTGCACAATGTATAGCTTATCCGCGTTCTCATGGCGGACAACCTCAATGATTTTTCCTGTACGAATTTCCAATTTAGCGAAATCTGAATAAGCGACTTTTTCCATGTTAAGATACCAGTAAAATTTTACTAAAAGAGAACGTTTACACTATCAGCAATTACTTATATTGCAAGTGGTAAAGATCTCAATTTAAAAATGTATTCATAACAGTATTTGCCTTATTTACATCAACAAGGTTAAATAACCTCATCAGTATTTTTCGAGGTCAAATATGGCAACCATAAAAGATGTCGCCAAGGAAGCTGGCGTATCGATTGCAACCGTATCTAGAGTGATCAATAAGTCTCCTAAAGCGAGTAAAGCATCGATAGAATCGGTCTCAAAAGCGATGGCAAAACTAGGTTACCGACCTAATGCCGCCGCCAAAGCGCTTGTTAGCCAGAGCAGTAATACCGTTGGCGTATTGGTTGGTGATGTGTCCGATCCCTTTTTCGGAACCCTCGTCAAAGCGGTGGACAATGTGGCTCACGAGCACGGTAAACATATACTGATCGGAAATGGTTACCATGATGCAGAAGAAGAACGCAAAGCAATTGAACTGCTTATCAACAATCGCTGTGAGGCTCTGGTCATCCACTCAAAAGGCTTATCTGATCAAGATCTAATCGGCTACGCTAAAGAAGTCAAAGGTCTGGTGCTCATAAACCGATTTATTGAAGAAATCGCGGAACGCTGCATCGCACTCGATAACTTCAAAGGGGCTTATCTAGCAACTGAATACCTAATCCGTCATGGACACACTAAAATTGCCTGTGTGGCGTCAACTCACGAAATAGAAGACTCCGCGCAACGAGTTGAAGGGTATCTCGCGGCGCTAAAAGACAACAATATTGAACTGCCTAGCAGCTATATCGAACGTGGTGAGCCAAACAACGATGGCGGTGAAGTTGCTATGACCAACTTACTCACCAAATCACTCGATATCACTGGTGTGGTCGCCTATAACGATTACATGGCCGCGGGAGCGCTGTCTGTACTCGATGAAAATGGCATCAAGGTGCCCGATCAAATCTCTATGATGGGATTCGATGACGGTCTGATTGCTCGCTACATCAGCCCTCGCTTGACTACGATTCGTTACCCTATCGCTATGATGGCAGAGCGCGCTGCGAGACTCGCATTAAATCTCGCCAGACAAGAAGCAACTAACGATGAAGCCATCATGTTTACACCAACGTTAGTACGTCGTAATTCGGTTGAAAAAATCGCTAAGTAGCCAACAAGCGCAACCGTGTTTAGGGGGCTCAAACTGGAGCCCTCTTTTGATACGGGTAGTTACGCGACACCATGACCTTTCGATGCAACCCAAATGCGGTACCATTGCTCATGTGTCAACTCCAGCTCTAATGCGCCGACCGCTGTCTTCACGCGCTGGATGTTACCACTACCAATGATAGGAACCGGGCGTGCTGGCATTCTCATCACCCAAGCAAAAATGACTTGATCAATACAGTCGGCTCCAATTTCTTGGCCAACTTCAGATAATGTGTCACGCAGGCGGCATGCCTGTTCACTGCTATCGCTAAATATTCTGCCACCAGCAAGACAAGACCAAGCCATCGGCTGAACTCGCTGCTGTTGTAGCTGTTCCAGCGTACCATCTTCCGTCACTTGTAAGTTCACCGGATTGATTTCAATCTGATTGGTGATAAGTGGTACATCAAGGCGAGATTGAAGTAACGCGAATTGAGCAGGGGTAAAGTTAGATACACCAAAGTGTTTTACTTTGCCGGCACTGTTTAATTGTGCGAACGCTTCGGCGGCTTCATCGGCATCCATCAGCAGATCTGGGCGGTGCAATAGCAAGACGTCGAGATGATCGGTATTCAAACGGCGAAGAGATTGCTCAGTCGATTCGATGATCGCAGCCTTGCTACTGTTGTAGTGATTGACCAGCTTTCCTTCACCACGGTAAATACCACATTTTGAAACGATCTGAATCTGGTCACGCAAGCTACTATCAAGTGCCAGCACCTGACCAAACATTTTTTCACATGCAGAGTCTGGCCCATACACTGGAGCATGATCAACCGTGGTGATACCCAACTCAAGATGCTGCTGTACAAACGCATGCTGTTGCTGAGTATTCATACCCCACTCTGCCATGCGCCAGTAACCTTGGATCATCGGTGAAAAAACCGGGTGTGACTTGTTCATATTTGTCCCCTGAAAGATGCAATTTATCAGCGATACTTGCGCTGTTCTGGATTCAGTATACTGCCAGCCAGCAGGACGATTAAGACCATAAAGGCGAAAAGATAATTCGGTATAACGCACAATTAAGTTAATTTAATTTTCTATATTGAACGATATAATCAACAACAGATTTCGAATGATAGGTTTGTGTTGATGCATAAAATGCACAAGCGCTTCGAGCGCTACGCACTATTTGGCGAGGTAGCCAAGCAACTTAGCTTTTCTAAAGCTGCAGATAATCTCGGTATTTCGAGGAGCTATCTCTCATCACAAATACTCCAGCTAGAGCAGGAGCTAGAAACCAGCTTATTAGTCCGCTCTACACGCAGTGTTCGCTTAACTGCCGCTGGGGAAAAGATTCTAACAAAAATGCAAGGTATCAATGCGTCAATCCTTGAGTTAGAAAAGGAACTCGATCACACCAAGAGTACCGTCGGCGGACTGCTACGAATTACCGCCCCCACCATTTTCAGCCACCGCTTTCTGATTGAGATTTGTCATCAGTTTCAGTTGCTGCACCCTGACATCGAATTTGACTTAGATATTGGCTATACCAGAGAAGATCTCACCAAAAGCAACTTCGACCTAGCCATCCGGGCAACCAATACCCCACCAGAAAATATGGTGGCGAAAAAGCTGATGCCGTACCAACACATTTGCTGCGCCTCACCAGACTATTTGGCTCAAAACGGCATCCCGACGCATCCGCAAGATCTCACTGAACACAACTGTTTATCTGATCCATATCTACGTAAGTGGCAATTTTCCACAAACGATAATCAGATGATTGAAGTGGCGACGGATGGCGATATGCTGATCAACGATAACCTTCTGCTGCTTGATGCGGCGTTGAAAGGCAAAGGCGTGATCAAGATGCCCTGTTATTTAGTCAAGCCTGCGCTGGATAGCGGCAAACTGTTGCAAGTCTTACCTGACTATTTAATGACTCAAAGCAACATTTACTTGATCTTCCCACCTCAGCTTCGTCGTAGCACCAAGCTGTCAGCCTTCATCGATTTTGTCCAACACTGGTTTGAGGAACGCTAAGGCATGTTGTCCATCACTCTCAACAGTTTCGTCCACCGTGTTGCTGACAAAACAGCGGTGATCGAGTGCGCCAATCAGCATGGTTGTCAATTGAAGCGAATTCGACGTTCAAGACACTGGCAGCTAAGCGGACACGAAGAGCAATTACGCTCATTAATAGAGACTCTAAAAGATGAGGATCAACAGTGGATAGTTGCAGCGATTGGCAAATCCTTGCCCGAACCTGACGTCGATTTGTCTCAAATCCTACTCAGCAATCCCAACATGACCGTTAATCAACTGGTGCAAGAAACCGGTTGTTCGATGAGTGAAGCTCGCCTTGCGATTGACCAGCATGAAGGGTTCTAAACGGCGCGGCTGACGCTTCCTTAAATAATAAAAAACCAGTCGTGTGACTGGCTTTTTCTAACTAGCAATTATTGCGAGCGAGAGAATTGGAATGTCGTTTGATAACGATATTCCTCTCCCGGACGTAGAATCACACCTGACTGCGGCCATTGTGGGTGATTGGGCGAGTCCGGCAAAAACTGAGTTTCTAGGGCTAATCCCGCATAATCTGCATACTCTTTTCCCGCTCTTGCTGGCGTTCCTGCTAACCAATTGCCGCAATAGAGTTGCATCGCGGGTTTGTCCGTTATCACCGAAACAGACACTTGCTGATCCTGACTGGTCAACGTCGCGACAGGTACACTGGTATCACGTTGTGGATCAAACCAGTAGCTGTGATCATATCCCTTAGCGGCTTGTTGTTGCTCATCCGCTAATAAGTCTTGAGCGACACTTTTGACTCTACGGAAATCAAAACCAGTACCTTCGACACTGACCAAATCGCCAACTGGGATACCATTCTCATTCGTCGGCAAGTAACAATTCGCTTCGATTTGCAGTTGATGTGAACGGGCATCCAACTCACTCTCAGAACCATTGAGATTAAAATAAGCATGGTTGGTCAAATTTATCGGTGTCGCTTTGTCACAATGAGCGGTGTATTCAATATCGAATCGTCCATCATCATGGAGCTGATAGCGCAGTTGAACATCAAGATTCCCAGGGAAACCTTGATCACCATCGGCTGAACTCAAGCCAAAAATAATGGTATTGGTTTGCTGTTCGACCACTTGCCAGCGCCGCTTATCAAAACCCGAAATGCCACCATGCAAACAGTTACCAGCCTGATTCAAAGATAACTGATAAGACTGCCCATCAAGAGTAAAACGCCCATTGGCAATGCGGTTCGCATAGCGGCCAACCGTTACCCCCATGTAACTAGGCTGACGCTCAAAGTCTGTCATGGTCCCTACACCTAACAAAACTTCACGCAGCTCACCACACGCCAAAGGCAAACGACAACTGAGCCATGTTGCTCCGATGTCCATCAACACAATGCGAACCCCACTCACATTGGTTAATTCAAATAACTGAGCGGGCTGACCATCATAGGCAAGCTGCTCAGTCATGGTGTGAAAAAGAGAATTTTCCATCAACAGTCCTTAGCACATTTCAATCAGGCCGGCGCCATCTTTGGCCTGACAAACGTAGATAGACTCTTTTAATCCGGTTGCGACTTGATATTGCTCAGCAACAGCGGCTTTGACTGGCTCGACAAGTTCAGGCGGCATTACTGCAACAATACAACCACCAAAGCCGCCCCCCGTCATACGTACACCGCCTTGCTCGCCGATAACTGCTTTAACAATATCCACTAAGGTATCAATCTCTTTGACAGTAATTTCAAAGTCGTCGCGCATAGAAGCGTGCGATTGCGCCATCAACTGGCCCATACGCTTGAGATCGTTTGCACGCAATGCTTGAGCGGCTTCAAGCGTACGGTCATTTTCAGTTATTACGTGACGAGCGCGCTTAGCGACCACTTCATCAAGCTGATCGGCTTTCGCTTCAAACTCACTCATAGTGACATCACGTAACGCTTTAACACCAAAGATACTGGCCGCTTGCTCGCATTGTTGACGGCGAGTGTTGTACTCACTGTCCACCAGACCCCGTTTTTTATTGGAGTTAATGATCACGACTGACATATCAGCAGGCATAGAGACAGATTCGGTTTCCAAGCTTCGACAATCAAGTAACATTGCATGATTTTCTTTGCCCTCAGCGGATATCATCTGATCCATAATGCCGCAGTTACAGCCAACAAATTCGTTTTCCGCCTGTTGACCATTCAGCGCAATCTCCGCCTGAGAAATCTCTAGCTGATAAAGCACTTTAAAAGTTTGACCTATCACGACTTCTAGCGCAGCAGAAGAACTCAAGCCCGCGCCTTGCGGTACGTTGCCACTCACAGAAATATCTGCCCCGCCAAACTCATAGCCTCGGGCGAGCAAACACTTGACCACACCGCGGATGTAGTTGGCCCACATTTTATCCTTAACAAAAGTGATCTCTTGGGTGATATCAAACTCATCGGTTTGGTTTTCGTAATCAACGGCAACAACTCGAACAATACTGTCGTTACGTTTCGCCGCAGCAACAACCGTTTGATAGTCGATCGCACATGGCAATACAAAACCATCGTTGTAGTCGGTGTGTTCACCAATAAGATTGACGCGCCCTGGAGCCTGAATAATATGGCTCGCTGCGTAGCCAAGTACTTGGGTGAATGATGCTTTCACACTGTTGATTAGTTCTGACATAAAGCCCTCTAGAATTCTGTTAAATTTTAATACCAGCGCTTGCGCTGCATTGCTGGCTAAAACACTTGTTACTTCTGTTCTTTGTAATGAACATCACTCAAGTCACGAAGACGCTGCGCAGCTTGTTCTGCGGTGAGATCACGTTGGCTTTCGGCCAACATTTCGTAACCAACCATAAATTTTCGTACTGTGGCACTGCGCAAAAGTGGTGGATAGAACAGTGCATGAAGCTGCCAATGTTCAATATCCGTACCCTGTTCAAAGAAGGGGGCATAATGCCAGCCCATTGAGTAAGGGAATGAACATTGGAACAAGTTGTCATATCGGCTAGTCAACTTCTTGATCGCTATGGCTAGATCATCACGTTGTTCGTCAGTCAATTCACTCATTCGGCGAATATGTGTTTTAGGCAGTAACATGGTTTCAAATGGCCATGCCGCCCAATAGGGCACCAAAGCTACCCAATGCTCGGTTTCAACCACAACTCGTGAACCGTCTTTCAACTCAGCATTCACATAGTCCACCAGCAAATTGCTGCCGTGTTGTTGGTAGTAGGTTTTAAGATTCTGCTCTTTGCGTTCGATTTCATTCGGTAGGAAACTGTTCGCCCAAATCTGACCGTGTGGGTGGGGCTGAGAGCACCCCATGGTTTCCCCCTTATTTTCGAATGCCTGAACCCAGATGTAGTGCTGACCTAACTCTTCGATCTGACTGTTCCAAGTATCAATCACACCACGGATCTGAGTTACAGAGAGTTCTGGTAAGGTTTTGCTGTGATCAGGAGAAAAACAGATAACTCGACTCAGCCCTCGAACGCCTTGCGTTTTGAACAGTGGATTGTCTGATTCAGGTGCATCTGGTGAATCTGGCATTAACGCAGCAAAGTCATTACTAAACACATAAGTGCCCTGATAATCTGGGTTTACATCACCAGAAATACGTTGGTTTGTTGGACATAGAAAACAATCTGCTTGATATTCAGGTAGTTCATCTACAGCCGCTTTCTCATCAGCGCCACTCCAAGGTCGCTTGGCTCTATGTGGCGACACAAGAATCCACTGCCCAGTTAATGGGTTGAATCGGCGGTGCGGGTGATCTACAGGGTTAAACTCAATCTTCGACATCGTACTTACTCAACTACTTAAACTATTTTCAAATTAAATATGGTGTTAGGCGCAATAACCCTGAGGGTTGTTTGACTGCCAATTCCAAGTATCGGCTGTCATTTCATCGATACTGCGCAGCGCGCGCCATCCCAACTCTTTTTCCGCCTTTTCAGTGCTTGCCCAGCACTCAGCAATATCACCAGCTCTACGAGGGCATATTTGGTACGGAACGGCATGTCCACAGGCACGACTAAACGCCTCCACCATCTGCAATACACTCGATCCTTTCCCCGTGCCTAAGTTGTAGACATGCAAACCATGTTGACTCCCCACTGAGTTAAGGGCCGCGATATGGCCGTCAGCGAGATCCATAACATGTATATAGTCGCGGATACCGGTACCATCTTGTGTGGGATAATCGTCACCAAAAATAGATAAGGACTCACGTCTCCCAACAGCAACCTGAGCAATGAACGGCATCAAGTTATTTGGAATACCTTGGGGATCTTCCCCCATCGTTCCAGAAGGGTGTGCCCCAACAGGATTAAAGTAGCGTAGCAACGTAATGCTCCAGTCCTGTTCAGCAGCAAACAGATCACGCAGGCACTGCTCAACCATATATTTGCTGCGACCATAAGGGTTTGTCGTCGCTCCCGTTGGTGACTCTTCGGTGATAGGAACTTGTTGAGGATCGCCATAAACAGTGGCAGAAGAGCTGAAAACAAGGCTTTTGACACCCGCTTTACGCATCGAACGAGCAAGAACCAAAGTGCCATTAACGTTGTTATCATAGTATTCGAGAGGCTTTTCAACAGATTCACCAACCGCTTTTAGCCCAGCAAAGTGAATCACCGACGTGATGTCATGTTTCGAAAATACAGAATCGAGAAATGCTTCATCACGGACGTCACCCACGTAAAACGTTGGTGTTTTACCAGTCAGAGCATCGATACGGTTAAGCACCTCTTCTTTGGCGTTGCAGAGATTATCTACAATAATGGGCTCAATACCTGCTTCAATCATCTGCACACAGGTATGACTGCCTATGTATCCCATACCACCGGTAACAAGAACTTTCACTATTCGATCTCCATCAATCGGTGAGCAATACCATGCTCAAATCTCTTCAATAGCAAAAGTCTATCAATCAACGACGTCTAAGATCCGTGATCAATTTCGCGTTATGTAAACGTTTCCACAAAATTGACCATAAATTACCTTAAAGCTTAGTTTGATAAATGATTTAGTTAATGAAAGTTGATGAGCAATGGCTGTAGTAAACAAGATTACCGTTGACGCTTTTTCCACTCAGTATTCGCATTGATAACAATGTTTGGTATTTTTTACTAAAAATCGGTACTTGATCGGTGTGATTGTTTACAATACTTGGCATAGTTAGATTGCCTACGTAAGCGCAACAAGTAATAAAGGGACGTAATAATTAATGGCAACATTGAAAGATATTGCGACGGAAGCGGGTGTTTCCTTAGCGACCGTATCAAGGGTTCTTAACGACGATCCAACATTAAGCGTTAAGGAAGAGACTAAACACCGCATTTTTGAGATCGCAGAAAAGCTAGAGTATAAAACCAGTAGCTCCAAGAAAGCGGCGCTAGCTAGAAAACAAAATCATCACTTTATGGCGGTATACAACTACCCTCAGGAAGCGGAAGTCAACGACCCCTATTACCTTTCTATCCGCCACGGCATCGAAACTCAATGCGACAAACTGAATATTGAGCTAACCAATTGTTATAACAATGAAATTGTCGCAGCAAGCAATAAGATAACGGGTGTTCTTTTGGTTGGACGAAGCAATCCAACCACCTTAGCCCAGTTGACCAAAATGACCGACAATATTTGCTATGTCGACTTCAGTGACAGTGATTCTGAATTCGATTCTGTCGACATCGACCTCAAACGAATCAGCAAGCAAATCACCGATTTTTTCATCGACCAAGGCTTTAAACGTATTGGTTTTATTGGAGGTCAGGATAAACCCAATTGTGCCGACATTCGTGAAATTGCCTTCGCTGAATATGGGCAACTTAAAGGCGTAGTGTCACTTGATGATATCTATCGTGGCGAGTTCACCAGCTCATCTGGATATAAGCTGGCTAAAGAAATGCTGGCAAAACCGGATTTCCCTAGAGCGTTGTTTATTGCCTCGGATTCAATTGCGATTGGGGTGTTAAGAGCCATTCATGAGCACGGGCTTAATATCCCTGAAGACATTTCGCTTATCAGTGTTAACGATATTCCTACCGCAAAGTTTACATTCCCATCCCTGTCTACGGTGCGAATTCACTCAGAGATGATGGGAATTCAAGGCGTAAACCTTCTCATTGAAAAAGTTCGTGATGGTCGCGCCCTACCATTACAAGTTTATGTTCCGAGCAAGCTAAAACTAAGAGGCACCACGCAATGACTCCAGAGCAATTGCTGCAGGAACTGAAAGAGAACGAATGTATTGATTTGGTAAAACTTTACCAAGCAAATCCCTCTCGTCAGTTTTATGGCCTGATTGAAGAACTATACCAACTGAGGAAACAGCACGGACTTAGCACTCGACTGTCCCCACTAGTGACTGAAATTGAATCACTAACCCATGATATTCAAGCAGATAGGATCACTCCTCAGCAGTTTACAGATATAGCCACAACGTTAGATCTCAATCAACGAGCGCACAAAATGAGCCGATTTATCCTTACGTTAGATAACCATCAGGCTTTTAACAAAGCGGTTGATATCATCATGTTTGGCGACTCTATCACTGAATGGGGACCTTGGCACGACGCTCTGGGCAGCTACTCCATAGCCAACCGAGGCTTAGCTGGAGATACCACAACAGGCATGGTACGAAGGCTTGAGACAACATCGGTTTGTCAGCCTAAATTGGTTTGTATCATGGCAGGCATCAATGACCTTTCTCAAGGCTACAGCGTTACGGAAATCATCGACAACTATTCACAGATGCTCGATTTCTGGCAAGCCGCAGGGATTGAAGTTTGGGTTCAGTCAACACTCTACGTTGGTGAACGACTCGCGTCATTAAACTCCCAAGTCACCATACTCAATGAAGCGTTGCAGCAGTTGTGTAACCAAAAAGCCATCCGTTTCATCGATATCAATCAAAGCTTATGCCCACAGCACATCTTGCCTCTCGATTGTAGCTGCGATGACTTACACTTAAATTCTCATGCTTACCAACAGTGGCTAGCTATTCTCACTCCGCTTCTTGAACAACGATTCAAATAAAACCTATCAAACAATCCATCTAAGGCACTGATTTTCAGTGCCTTTTTTATTATTCAAAACTCAAAACCATGCTGATAATCCCCTTCAACCCAGCAATATGATGTGGTTAAACATTATTCTTTAATCGTGATCACAGCTTTCACCTACCGACTCGAATAAATCGTGATCCAGTTAAAGTAAAACGTTTTCACTAATTTATTTTAGTAAAAGTTTTACTAATATCTTTCCCATAAGCTCACTGAGCATTTTTTAACAGAACGTCGGCAGTCATCGGACGCTTTAAGCCGAGGGAGAGCAATCGTGAACAATTGGGAAAACTTCCTACACCTACATGAGAACCGCATGGCACCACGTGCCTATTTTTTCTCATACGATTCCGTCAACAGCGCACAAACTTTTCAACGCGAGCTCAGCAACCACTTTATGCTGCTAAGCGGACAGTGGCGTTTTAACTACTTCACAAACCCGATCTTGGTTCCTGAAGAGTTTTACACTGACAAGATGGAACAGTGGGGTCAGATTACGGTTCCAAATATGTGGCAAATGGAAGGCCATGGCGATCTTCAATACACAGATGAAGGTTTTCCTTTCCCAATTGATGTTCCTTTTGTGCCAAGCGATAACCCAACCGGGGCTTATCAGCGTAATTTCACTCTGGGCGAGAGTTGGAACGATCAACAAACCATCATCAAATTTGATGGTGTGGAAACCTACTTTGAAGTCTATGTAAATGGTCAATATGTCGGTTTTAGCAAAGGGAGCAGACTTACCGCCGAATTCGACATCTCACAATACGTGGTACAAGGCGATAACCTTCTTTCAGTGCGCGTGATGCAGTGGGCTGACTCGACCTACATCGAAGATCAGGATATGTGGTGGACAGCCGGCATCTTCCGTGATGTTTACCTTGTGGGTAGACCACAAACCCATGTTCAAGATTTTACTGTCCGTACTGATTTTGCAGACGACTACGTCGCAGCAACGCTCTCTTGTCAGGTGGAACTTGAAAACCTTAGCAACCAGCAAGCACATGGCTACTCACTAGACTACGCTCTGATGGATAAAGGTCAGGTTGTTGCTCAAGGCTCATGCAATAACCTGACTATCGACCCGTCTGCTCAGGCTCGCTTTAACATCGAAATGGCCCACCCAGTTCACTGGACCGCTGAAAATCCTTACCTTTATCAACTCCTGATCACTCTGCGTGATAATCAAGGCAAGATCTTGGAAGTGATCCCACAACGAGTTGGCTTCCGTGACATTAAGGTGCGTGATGGCCTGTTTTACATCAATAATCAATATGTAATGCTCCACGGGGTTAACCGTCACGACAACGACCATCTAAAGGGTCGCGCTGTGGGAATGGATCGCGTCGAGAAAGACATCGTGTTGATGAAGCAACACAATATTAACTCCGTGCGTACAGCTCACTACCCTAATGACCCTCGCTTCTATGAACTGTGTGATATCTATGGTCTGTTCGTTATGGCAGAAACCGATGTAGAAACTCATGGTTTTGCCAACGTGGGAGATTTGAGCCGAATCACGGATGATGCCGCATGGGAAGCTGTGTTTGTCGAGCGCGCCGAACGCCACATCCACGCACAAAAAAACCATCCATCCATCATCATGTGGTCAATGGGTAACGAATCAGGCTACGGCTGTAACATCCGCGCGATGTACGCGGCCACCAAAGCGATTGATGACACTCGCCTCGTCCACTATGAAGAAGACCGTGACGCAGAGGTTGTTGATGTCATTTCAACCATGTACTCACGTGCACAACTGATGAACTATTTCGGCGAGTTCCCACACGAAAAACCGCGCATCATCTGTGAATACGCCCATGCTATGGGTAATGGACCAGGCGGTCTGACTGAATATCAAAATGTGTTCTACAAACATGATCACATCCAAGGTCATTATGTTTGGGAATGGTGTGACCATGGCATTTTAGCCCACGATGAGAAAGGTGAGTCTTTCTACAAATACGGTGGTGACTATGGCGACTACCCTAACAACTACAACTTCTGTATGGATGGTTTGATCTACCCTGACCAAACTCCAGGTCCTGGCTTGAAAGAGTACAAGCAGGTGATCGCGCCAGTAAAAATCCGCGCTATCGACCCACAAATGGGTAAGTTTACCGTTGAAAACAAGCTGTGGTTCTCAGACATCAACGATTACACCATTACGGCGGATATTCGCGCCGAAGGTGAGACTTTACGTACCGTTCAATTCAAAGTAGCCGACTTAGCCGCCAATTCTGAACGAGACATTGAGATTGCGATCCCTGAATTGGATCAACGTGAAGTCTTCATCAACTTTACCGTGCGCAAAGATAGCCGCACTCTCTACAGCGCAGCAAACCACGAAATTGCGGTTTACCAATACCCAATCAAAGCCAATACGGCAACCGCTACAACTTACAGTAACGCCAACGCAACCCCGTTAAATATCGAAGAGAGCCGTCTTGGTTATTTGATTCAAGGTCATAACTTTGCAATTAACGTCTCGAAAGTAAATGGCAAGTTAACCTCCTGGTTGGTCAATGGTGAGGAGCTGATCAAATCTGAACCGAAGCTCAACTTCTTCAAACCAATGATCGACAACCACAAGCAGGAGCATGAAGGATTGTGGCAACCTGCCCATCTTCAAATCATGCAAGAGCACTTCCGCAGCCTCAATGTTGAGCTGATTGATGGCAAAGTCGAAATCACCACCACCAGTATCATCGCTCCACCAGTATTCGATTTCGGGATGCGTTGTACCTACCGCTACCAGATCAACGCTGAAGGACAACTCAACCTAGAACTGAGCGGCGAACGTTATGGGGATTACCCGCATGTCATTCCTGTGATCGGTTTAGATCTTGGGATCAATGGTGAGTTCGAACAGGTCAAATACTATGGTCGTGGCCCAGAAGAAAACTACCAAGACAGCAAGCAAGCCAACATGATTGATGTTTACCAGACAACCGTCGCTGATATGTTTGAGAACTACCCATTCCCTCAAAATAACGGCAACCGTCAAAACGTTCGCTGGGCAGCTTTGACTAATCGCAATGGCACCGGCTTGTTCGTTAAGCCTCAACAAGAGATCAACTTCAGCGCTTGGTTCTACACCAACCAAAATCTACATCAAGCTCAGCACACTATTGAGCTTGAGAAGAGTGGTTACATCACTCTGAATCTCGACCACAAATTGATGGGACTTGGTTCCAACTCTTGGGGCAGTGAAGTGCTCGATTCATACCGTGTCTACATGGATGAGTTTTGCTATGGCCTGACTCTCATGCCACTGCAAGCGGGTGACTGTAACGCCCAAGCACTGGCCGCACACAACTTTGGTGACGCCTTCTTTAAGAACAAGCGCGTCACAACAACTGATGTAAACGAGGCATAACCCATGATCGTGTTAGAAAGCTTAGAGCAATTCAAACAAGTGTACCGCAATGGTCGTAAATGGAACCGCTGTGTTGAGGCCATTGAAAACTGCGTCAACATCAAAGATGGCGTGATGCACTCCATTGGCGACTCACTGGTGTACATGATTGAAGACGGCATTTCACTGAACAATGACACTTTTATCGGTAACCGCCGCTACTTTGATGTGCACTACTATCTGGAAGGCAAAGAATCAGTAGAATTTGCGGATAAGTCTCAGCTACAACAGCTTGAGGCGTATAGCGATGAAACGGATCGTGAATACCTGATAGGTAAAGGGCAAGTACGTGAACTGAGCGCAGGTCAGTTGGCCATTTTTGACAATAGCCAAGGCTATCGTTTCTTAGGTGACAACCGAGTGCGCAAAGTGGTGCTGAAAGTAACCATCGAAGATGGCTACTTCCTCAACAAGTAACCAAGACATTCATTCAAATAACAACGAGGGGCGATGCCTGTCGCATCAGCCTCTCGATAACACCCTACAAACACGTGACTCTTCGGAGATATAACAAATGTCTGATACCAAACGTAATACCATAGGCAAGTTTGGCTTGCTGTCCTTAACCTTCGCTGCCGTATTCAGTTTCAATAACGTCATTAACAACAACATTGAAATTGGTCTAGCATCGGCACCAATGTTCTTCTTAGCGACCATCTTTTATTTCATCCCTTTCTGCTTAATCATCGCTGAGTTCGTTTCTCTCAACAAAGATTCAGAAGCTGGGGTTTATGCTTGGGTAAAAAGCTCACTCGGTGGTCGCTGGGCATTTATTTCAGCTTACACTTACTGGTTCGTAAACCTATTCTTCTTTACCTCACTGCTACCACGCGTTATCGCCTACGCTTCCTATGCGTTCCTTGGCTACGAGTACATTCTGACACCATTCGCGACCACTGCTCTCAGTATGATCCTGTTTGCGTTCGCAACTTATGTGTCGACCAACGGCGCAAAAATGCTGGGGCCAATTACTTCCGTCACTTCATCATTAATGCTGTTACTGACTATCTCGTACATCTTGCTTTCTGGCGCTGCGCTACTTGGAGGCGTAGAACCTGCTGACCCAGTAACTGTTGAAGCAATGATCCCTGATTTCAGTTGGGCATTCCTTGGCATTACTACATGGATCTTTATGGCGGCGGGCGGCGCTGAGTCTGTCGCGGTTTACGTCAACGACGTGAAAGGTGGTTCTAAGTCTTTTGTAAAAGTGATCATTATTGCAGGTATCTTTATTGGTGCGCTTTACTCTGTCTCTTCTGTACTCATCAACGTATTTGTCTCTAGCTCAGAGCTAAAATACACAGGTGGCTCAGTTCAGGTATTTGAAGGGCTAGCAAGTTACTTTGGTCTACCTGAAATCCTGATGAACCGTTTCGTGGGCTTGGTTTCATTCACTGCCATGTTTGGTTCTCTACTAATGTGGACTGCAACACCTGTAAAAATCTTCTTCTCAGAAATTCCTGAAGGTATCTTTGGTAAGAAAACGGTAGAGCTTAATGAAAATGGCGTTCCAGCACGTGCAGCTTGGGTACAGTACGCCATCGTATTCCCACTAATGATTATCCCAACTTTAGGCTCAAATACAGCTCAGGATCTCATGAATACGGTGATCAATATGACCGCTGCGGCTTCTATGCTCCCACCGCTGTTCATTATGCTGGCTTACCTAAACTTGCGCCTAAAACTGGATCATCTAGAACGTGATTTCAAAATGGGTTCACGCATAACAGGGATTGCCGTGGTTTCGATTCTGATTGGTATCTTCACTGTGGGCTTCCTAGCGTCAACTTTCCCAACGGGCGCAGACATCATGACCATCATTTTCTACAACGTTGGCGGCATTGTTATCTTCCTAGGTTTCGCTTGGTGGAAGTACAGCCAATACGAAAAGTCACTCAATGATGAAGAGCGCTTAAAAGAGGCCGCGCCTGCCGTTGCCATAAAATAATAATGACAACCCCTTTTGGGCACCCTAGTGGTGCCCTTTTTTGTTTTTGTCTATCACTGTCAACTACGACCTTAACGAACAGAAAAGCGTCTTTTCGGATCATTTATCCAGCTAAAGACCAGATATAGTGATCAGCAAGGTGCGCGGCCGCCACTTGCTTGTCCTGTCATATCAACAATAAGGTTAATCACAATGACTAAACTCAATACCATAGCACCCGTGTTATTTCTGGTGATGTGGAGTAGTGGTGCGGTGATCGTTAAGCTCGGCTTGCAGTTCTCTTCACAGTGGAGTTTTCTAGCCCTGCGGGCACTGATTTCTCTGCTCTGTATCTCCGTAATTTTTCTCATCGCGAGACGTTTCAGCAAGGCAAGATTTTCTAAGCCAACCCAAAGTGATATCGCCTCGATACTGATGGTCGGCTTACTGTTACAAGTTCTCTACCTCACTTTCTATATTTTGGCGATTGATAGTGGGATGTCACCGGGGCTGGTCACTTTAGTACTGGGTATTCAGCCACTCATCACCCCGTTACTTTGTCAGCAAAAAATTGACCGCATCAAAGTGTTGTTGTTAGTTTTGGGCTTCAGTGGCCTATGCATCGCCATTGCTGGAGCGCAAACTCTGACTGAAATAGGTTGGTCTGGATTATTGTCTGCCGTGCTCGCGCTATTAGCGCTCACGTTTGGCACCATCAAACAGAAAAAAGTCACCATCCAACCAGTTCAAGCGATGTGGTATCAATGCCTATTATCAAGCACGATATTTACGCTTGTTAGCCTGTATGTTGGATGGGAGATTAATTGGACTGGTGAGCTTGTTTTCTCTGCGCTGTGGATGAGCATTGTTGTCTCTGTAGGAGCCTTGTTATTGCTGATGTATATGGTCAACAAAGAGAGCTCGGACAAAGTCAGCGTATTGTTTTATGCAGTTCCGGTACTGACTTACCTATTTGATCACTTGCTGTTTGGCACGACATTAAGCAGTACGACCTTGTTCGGTATGGCTTTGGTTGCGTTTAGCATTCTTATCTACCGTCGCCAGACATCCACTAATCATGACTACGAAAGCTCTTCGGTGATAAGCCAAAATAGCCGCTAAAGCTTCGTGTAAACGAAGATGGATTACTAAATCCTACTTCCTCTGAAATTCTGCTGATTGGCATATCGGTGTTGGTCAGCAGAGTGCGCGCTTTTTCCATTCTTAGTTTGGCGAGATACTTGAGAGGCGTGAGTTGCATCTCTTTGCCAAACAAGTGCTTGAACTGAGTGGGGCTTAAACAAGCCGCCTTAGATAACTCTTCGATCGTGTAATTCGCAGCAATATCTTGATTAATATATTGGATCACCTTCTTGATTCGGTTATCCATTTTGCTTGTCGAACATTGACGTGAAAGCAGCTCAAAGAGTAATCCAAGCATGCTCTCTTCTAGCTCATCCTCAATATTGTGTTCCAACTGTTTTTCAATAAAGCGGACATACTGATGGGTAGCTTCATCAAGTAAAAGAATTGGCTGTTCCAGAGTGAGCAATGATTGTGGAAGTTGCTCTACATCGATCACCAAAAAACGGAAATCTTCACGAGCACGAAATTCATGGTAACAGCCAGATAAAATGACAACGCAGTCTCCATAAGAGACACTGGCAGCACGACCATCCAATGTCAGATCAATATAGCCCCGTAGAGGAAGCAGTACCTGATGATGGTCATGGCTGTGTCCATCAGAGCTGCGACTGTATGCCCTGACTGTAATTTTGCCGCTCAATGTTTCGTCCTGAATCCATTCACTATCGAACCACCACTTTATCACACAAAGAATAATCCACAGCTTAGTGATTTTCCCAGTAAGTAAGAAAACCCATATCCTCACTTTCTTTGTGATTATATAATTGTCGGTTCCACTTCATTTGTTAAGACCCCTATGTCGAATTCAGCAAGCTCTATCGATAAACGTATGAATATCGTCGCCCTGACGTGGCCTCTGTTCGTCGAAATTTTGCTAAGGACTGCACTCAATACCAGTGATGTATTCATGTTAAGTGGGTACTCAGACAAAGCCGTTTCTGCCGTAGGTGTCATTTCTCAGCTATCGTTCTTTCTGATCATAGTCTCTTCAATGGTCAGCAGTGGGACTGGGATCCTTATTGCTCAATACAATGGTTCCAACCGCACTTTGGAATCGGCTTATGTGGGTATCGCAAGTATTGCCCTTGCCGCGCTCGTCGGGATTTCGTTAAGCGTGATTGCAGTGATCGGCGCTTATCATTTTTTACCGCTGTACGGACTTGAAGCACAGGTAGAGCAATATGCTCATGAGTATTTAGTCATCAGTGGAGCGATGACGTTTAACATTACACTCGGCATTGTCCTGACGACTATTTTGCGCAGTAACGGCTATTCACGTGCCCCCATGGTCGTCAACCTGATTAGTGGTGTAATCAATATTGTCGGCAACTACATCGCCCTTTACCAACCTTTCGGCCTACCCGTATATGGCGTGGAAGGTGTCGCGATTGCTACTGTCATCAGCCAAGTTATCGGCACTCTGATTTTAGCGGTGGTCATCCGACGTAGTGATATTTCGCTACCGTTTAGTCAATTTAAGCAAATTCCGAGAACGATTTATTCTCGTATCGTAAAGATAGGTGTCATGAATGCAGGTGAGGTCCTGTCATACAATATGGCTCAAATATGTATCACCTTTTTCATCGTTCAGATGGGCACCGCCTCACTCGCTGCCTTTACCTACGCACAAAATATTGCGCGTCTATCATTCGCCTTTGCCCTTGCATTGGGGCAAGGTAGCCAGATACAAGCAGGTTACTACATTGGGCGAGGTTGGATAGATTCGATTCTCAAACTGGTCCAGCGCTACTTTGTGATTGGCTTTGTTGTTTCGACACTGGTGACTATTGCTATCTATTTACTGCGCGACAACATTATTCCGCTGTTCACCACCGACCCCGAGATCTCTGCACTCACAGCCAGTCTCATTGCAGGGTCAATTATCTTAGAAGCTGGGCGGGTGTTTAATTTGATTTTTATCTCGGCACTAAAAGCCGCAGGAGATATTAAATTCCCAGTCCAAATGGGCATTCTCAGTATGTGGGGACTAGGCGTAGCCATGAGTTACCTATTTGGTGTGCATTGGGGCTTTGGTGTTATCGGTGCTTGGATGGCGATTGCACTCGATGAGTGGTTCCGCGGTTTGATCATGGCAAGGCGCTGGCGCTCTAAAGTCTGGACTCGCTATACATTAGGCTAAGTCGATAAATCGAGTCGTATTGCATGTTCTATACTTGATTTAAAACGACCGGAAATCATTATTTTATATGCAGTTATTGACGTCAGAAGCACGCTCCCGCCACTGGCAACAAATTAAGCAGGCCTTTAATCAAGATAGGCTTCTCTACGCTTATGTGCTGTTTACCACCTTTGCCCTCTATTTGATGTCGCTGGTGTTTAGCTACTCCTCAAACATTGAGTACAGCGCATTTACTTACCTCAGCACCCTGATTCGAATCTGCTACATCACCTTTCTCACATGGAGCAGCGCCTATTACCTTTATCTTCTTTATCACCGTCGACCTCATCCGATCCAAGCCTATATCAAAACCCTGATCGTTTTTTTTAATCCACTTTCAAAAGCGGTCAGCTTTATTCTGTTGGTATTAGCGCTGAATCTCACTTACTCATGCTATTCGTATCTTAAATCTGTAATACCGGACATCAATCCATTTCAATATGATTTGGCCTTCTATGAGTTAGATAAGTGGCTACACTTCGGTGTCTCTCCATGGGAGATCACCCACGGGATCTTCTCTTCGCCGTTTGCGACCTATGTGATCAACTTTCTCTACCACTTATGGTTCTTACTTATGTGGGGTGTGACATTGTTTTTTATTGTCCGTCGCGACCTAACTCATCTTCGCAATCAGTATTTGATCGCTTATATGTCAAGCTGGCTTTTGATAGGTGGTATTACCGCCACTCTGCTCTCTTCTGCTGGCCCTTGCTATACCCACTTGCTCAATCCCGAGCATACTCACTATTTGCCCTTGATTGATTTGCTCAGCGATCAAAGTCGCACCATGGTTGAGGCGGGATGGTTTCCCGTCTGGGCCTTAGATGTACAGGATACCCTTTGGCTTAACTACTTAGGTCGCGAGGGAGGCATTGGAGCGGGTATTTCGGCTATGCCGAGTATGCACGTCTCCGTTGCGATGCTGATGGCCTTAGCCAGCTACCAGTACAATAAGAAACTTGGCTTGCTCATGTGGGTATACATGATTTTCATCCAAATAGGCTCTGTCCATCTTGCATGGCACTACGCGATTGATGGCTATCTAAGCATCATATTAACTCTACTCATCTGGAAAGGCTGTGGTTGGATATCTCGTCGATTCGCTAGCGAACCGTCTCAGTAACGATTTGTCGAATCCAGCAGTTCTTTTCTTCATACTGATTGGCTTTGGCAAACAACAGGCGAATATCAAAATCAGGGATCTCAATCGGGCTAGTGATCGCTTTCAGATCATGTGAATACATTTCCATTTCAGCAAAACGCTTCGGCACAATACACAGTAATTTCCGACCTAGTAACAAGCGTCTGATAGTAAGAAAATTGCGTGATGCTACACCTACTCTTCTGGTATATCCGAGCTTATACAATGATTTATCAACTTGCGTTTGCAGGCTACCATCGGGGCTAACTAAGGCATGTTCTACTGCTACAAACTCCTCAATCGACATCGTGTCACCTGCTTCAACCGTATTCGGGTCGAATAAACACAGGTGTTGCTCTGTGTAGAGCAGCTCAGACAGAAAACGTCGATTAAGGTTTTCGATACTTCCAATCACGATATCCAGCGCTTCGCTCTCAACGATATCTACATAATTGCTGCGATTGACGTTAAAAAAACTGACCTGTGAATCGGGTGATTGGTGTTTGATCGCGTCGTATAACGCGGGCGCAAAAAGCTGCTCGGCGTAATCCGTTAGTCCGATTTTCCATACGCCAGTATAGCTTTTAGGGACAAAGTGCTTCTTAACCAATAAGTCATTCTTAATGCTACCAAGCAACTTATCGATCACTGGAGCAATGTCTTGAGCGTGCCGAGTGGGCTGCATCGTCGCCCCCACTCGTTCGAATAAAGGATCAGCAAATAGCGCTCGCATTCTCTGCAACGTATGACTCATAGCAGACTGACTGACAAAGCATTGTTCCGCCGCTAGGCTAACACTGTTGGTTTGGTAAAGAGCTTGAAACGCCACCAGCAAATTAAGGTCGATCCCTTTCCAATTAAACTCCTTCACAATCCCATCCTGTTTAATTCATAGTTTGTATTAAGAATATCAATTTGAGTCATTTTAGTTCATTGAGTAGAGTATGGGCAGTATTTGTTAGACGAGTAACATGACAATGTTGTCGATTTTTAAAACCTTCTTTTGGCTTGGTTGGATAAGTTTCGGTGGTCCAGCGGCCCATATTGGCTATTTTCGTAATACCTTCGTCGAGAAGCTTAAATGGCTTGATGACAGTGAATATGCTCAAATCGTCGCACTCAGCCAGTTCTTACCAGGCCCTGGTTCAAGCCAAGTCGGCTTTGCTCTAGGTTACAAACGAGCAGGTCTTGGCGGTGCTTGTATGGCCTTTATCGGCTTTACACTACCTTCCGTACTTATCATGCTGGCGTTAGCTATGTTAAGTAGCCAACTGACTGAAACCACCACCTTTCATAATGTGGTTCATGGCTTGAAATTACTTGCAGTTGTAGTGGTCGCCGATGCGGCATGGGGCATGTATAAAAATTTCTGTAAAGAGACGTTAACCGTTTCTTTGTGTCTCATTACCGCAGTCGCCTTACTTCTATTGCCAGGTATTGCAACTCAAATGGGGATTTTAGTGCTTGCCGCTCTTATAGGCAGTCAGTGCCTAGCCAATCCCCCTCAATCAGATTCAACAAGTTTCAAACCATCACTCATACCACTTATGCTATTTGTTGTGCTGCTAGTCGGTTTACCTTTTGCCAGTCAAGCGATACCAGCATTGGGATTGTTCAACGATTTCTTTCAAGCAGGTAGCTTAGTCTTTGGTGGTGGCCACGTGGTTCTTCCATTGCTGCAAAACATCGTTGGTGATCAAATTAGCCAAGACGCTTTCCTGACCGGTTATGCGGCAGCGCAGGCTGTACCAGGTCCGATGTTTACTTTTGCGACTTATATTGGCTACCAATTACTACCAGCCGCTCCAACGGCGGGCGCATTGATAGCGACGATCGCGGTTTTCCTACCAGGCTTCTTACTGCTATTGGGCGTACTGAAAAACTGGCAGTCATTAGCGCACAATCCAACCATCTCTGGAGCTGTCAATGGCGTGAATGCATCGGTTGTCGGTTTGCTCGTCGCGGCACTGTATCAGCCAGTCTTTATCAGCGCAGTACTGAGTCCACTGGATATCAGTCTAGTATTAGTGGGGTTCTATCTGTTAAAACAACAAAAGCTCGCGATTATTTGGCTGGTGAGCTTCTTTATGGTTTCCGGCCTCGCAATGGGCTATTGGAGTTAAAAAGCAAAGGAGAGCATTCGCTCTCCTTTGTGTTATTCATCTGAAGCTTTCTCTTCCCGAACCATAGCCAAAGCTTTTTCTAGGTTTTCATTGGCAACTTTGTAATAAGTCGGTCTCGAATCAATCGCCTGCTGGAGATATGGAATCGCTTGTTCTGGTTTTCCCTGAAGGGTAAGGAAATAACCCACATTATTTAACGCTTCTGGTTTCGTCATATGCTGAGAAAACACGTTCAGAGCACGATTAATCTCACCTTTAGCTAGATAGATTAACGCTAAATTATTCAAAGCCTTATCATTATTAGGCTCTTTATCCAATGCCTGTATAATGAAACGCTGAGCTTTGCGATAATCCCCAGCCATATAGAAAGAGTATCCAACATTGGTCAAGGTTTTCACCGAGTCAGGATCAATACTGAGTGCCTGCTTATAGAAGGCTTGAGCCAATTCGTGGTTCTTGTCCAAGTCAGCGATGACCCCCAATCCCATTAAGGCATATTCAGGCGAGTAACTATCAACCTGAAGCTTATTAACGGCTTCTACCGTACTTAGGTCAGTGTTGCTCAAGGTCTTATTGTTGTTAAACCTCACCTGATCCGCATTGACTGCTCGCATAAAGTAGCTGGTACCCTGCTGAATATCTCCATTGCGACTGTAGAGGATACCAAGCTGTTCAAGAACTTGGATATTGTTGGGATTCTCCTCAATCGCAATCAGATAGGCTTTTTCAGCCAGCGCTAAGTTCCCTCTAGATTGGTGTATTCGACCGATGTTGAACAGTGAACGATCTCTATACTGACCATTTTCAAACGAAAGAGAGCGAATGTATTCATACAAGGCTAAATCGGTGTTTCCGACACTCAGCGCTTTGTCACCCCTTGCGATGGCCTCTTTCTCTGTCGTCGGTGGTTCTTCTGACGAAAGTGAGTCGATGGGTTTACCATCATAGAGAGAAGTGTCTAAGCTCGACTCTTTAGAGGCACATGCAGAAAGTAATATCGCAGATAGCGCGAATACAACCAGTTGAAGTCCTTTCATAGTCCGTCCTTATTTTCCCATAGATGCAGTGAAGAGCAGCATTGACGGACCAATTGCAACGATAAAGAAGCAAGGCCAAATAAAGATCAACAGAGGAAAAATCATTTTCGTTGGAATCTTAGCTGCAACCTCTTCGATTTCTTGATTACGCTTGTCTCGATAGTCTTCAGTATACTCACGTAATGTTTGTGACAAGCTACCGCCTATTCTTGATGCATGAGCCAACATAGTCACCAGACCAGCGATCTCTTTCAGCCCCGTCCGATGAATCAAGTCATTAAACGCATCCGACAATTCGACCCCTGCTTTTACTTTGACACATACGGTATCCAGTTCATCAGCAAATTCAGGGTGCGATATGGTCAGTTCATCCGCGACTCTACGAAGAGCAGCGTTAAACCCTAACCCAGACTCAGTACACACAACCAATAAATCTAAGGCGTCTGGAATCCCACTGCGAATCTTTGATTGCCGCTTATCAACCATATATCCGAGCACAATATTCGGTCCATACATGCCGACACCAACGCTAACAATCATGGCCAGGTTACGCATTGACATATCTGGAGCAAAGAAGAAGAACCCCGCCGCCATCAGTAGCCCTACCACTAACGACAACGCTTTAATTGCATAAAACACAGTGAGCGCACTCGCATCAAGATAGCCCGCATGCATCAGCTTTTCACGAATGCTTTCGGTCTCTTTTGAGTTGGAAGGTTTCATGGCTGGTGCAAGCGACTCTAAAGTGTTCTCTAAGCGTTTTGTCCGCTGCTTTTCGACACCACTGGTACTTTTTAGTTGGCTAAGTTTGGCTTTTAACGGCGATTTAGAGCCGACGAGTAATAGCGACAGAGTGAAAATAATCAACACGGTTGCCAGTAGGATCAAGCCTAAAATAACAGTCTGTTCATCAAGGTTAAAGGACGAAATAAAGGTCAGTACAGAGTCCATATCACACCTCGAAGTTAATGATTTTTCTGATCCACAGTGAACCAAAAAATAGGCTAACGACACCCCCACTCACAAGTTTCATTCCCCTTGGGTCGGTATAGAGCGGCTCGACATAGCCAGGGTTAATCACACTGAGGAAAATGAACAGAACAAAAGGTGAAAGAACCAATATCCACGCCGACAGGCGGCTTTCTGCTGACAAGGTTTTGATTTTTCTTTGCAGTTTAAAACGTGCCCGCAGCACTCTTGATACTTTCTCAAGGTTTTCCGATAGATTACCGCCAGTTTCTTTTTGCAACAAAACCGCACTGGAAAACGCGAGCATGGAAACCGTTGGTGTACGCTCCGCCATCTGCATGATCGCCATCCGCATGTCATAGCCGTAATTGAGTAAGTTAAACGTGTTTTTGAATTCAACTCCGATTGGTGCCGGCATTTCCAACCCCACCTCATTAAAGGCCTGAGTGACCGGCTGACCCGCTTGTAACATACGACGCATGATGTCTAGGGCTTCAGGTAACTGTTCTTCAAAGGCCGCCAAGCGATCTGAAATCTTCTTACCTAACCAAAAATATAGACACATCCAAACCGCAATAATCGCTGCGATCCCAACATAAAGAGGTTGACCAATAAACAGCGCGATAAAAAAACAACAAACCGACGAGATAGAAGTAATGAGTAGGGTTTGAGTTAAACTCCAGTCATATCCAGACAGCTCAATCATTTTCTTGAGCGACGACAGTGCCTCAATTTTTACTAAACGACGATCCCAAGGGGTCAGGCTTTTTAAGTAATGTTCATGAAGCAGTGAACGTGCCTCTTCATCTAATTTAGACTGGGACTCCTTTAATCGATCTGATAACTCTTTATGCTTTGCTTTACTCCCTGCCGCAGGCAGAATCAGCGCCTGCGAAATGAACACCACAGCGAAGAAAAGTAAGACAAAAAAGAGTGTCGCATCCTGCTGCATAATGCCCCCTTCTATGAGTGTGACTCATTAAAAATTTCGAAAGGAAGATGAAGGCCTTTTTTAGAGAGCTGGTCATGACATTGCGGTACGACTCCCGTCGCCGTAAAGTGTCCTAAGACGTTCCCTTCTTCATCCATTCCTCTACGTTGGAACTTAAAAATCTCCGACATGGTAATAATTTCGCCCTCCATGCCGTTGATCTCACAAATGCTGACCATACGTCGCTTACCGTCTTCCTGACGTTCCATTTGAACAACCAAATGTATGGCCGACGCAATTTGAGAGCGTAGGTTTTTGGCAGTCATATTCCAGCCCGCCATCGCGAACATATTCTCTACCCGAGAGAGAGCATCGCGCGGCGTATTGGCATGTATTGTCGCTAACGAACCATCATGACCAGTGTTCATTGCCGCTAACATATCAACCGCCTCAGCACCACGCACCTCCCCCAGCACAATTCTGTCGGGACGCATACGCAATGAGTTTTTTACCAAGTCTCGCTGGGTGATCTCCCCTTTGCCTTCAAGATTAGCTGGACGTGTTTCTAGTCGTACGACATGAGGTTGTTGCAGTTGAAGTTCTGCCGAGTCTTCAATCGTCACAATACGATCATCAGAAGGAATAAAGTTCGAGAAGATATTAAGTGTGGTGGTTTTTCCTGAACCGGTACCACCTGAGATGAGTACATTCATCGCCCCACGCACCGCTGCTTCAACAAACTTAGCCATTTCGGGAGACAGAGAGTTATAGTTGAGCAGGTTATCCATGTTCAACTTCTCTACCGCAAAGCGGCGAATCGACACCGATGAACCATCAAGCGCAAGTGGGGGAATAATGGCGTTTACACGTGATCCGTCAGTCAGACGAGCATCCACCATAGGTGATGCTTCATCAATACGTCGACCAACCTGACTCACGACTCTATCAATAATGTTGCGAAGATGTCGCTCGTCAAGAAAGGTGTAAGGGGTTAATTCCAACTTACCACGTCGTTCAACAAAGACGTGCTTAGGTCCGTTCACCAAAATATCCGACACAGTCGGGTCTTTGAGCAGTGGCTCAAGAGGACCTAAACCAAAAACCTCATCTTCGATTTGTTGTATTACCCGTTTACGCCCTTCCGCACTCAATGCGTGCGTTTGGTCTTCCGCCATTAGCTGCACAACGGCGTCGTGAAGCTCAGACTTAGCACGTTCCTTTTCCAAGCTCGCCAACAAGCCTAAGTCGAGAGTTTCAAGCAACATTTGGTGATAATAATGTTTAACCGAAAGCTCTAGCTCGAGTTGTTTCTTCTCTTCTTCAACAGCATGACCTTTCGCTTGAGCCTCGCGACGTTTTCTTTCTTGAAAAGATTCAGAAGCCTTTTCTTCTACCACTTGACTTGTTTGTGGCTCGGTAGTCACAGCCTCTTGTAGTTGATTCGCTTGCTGGATTTGACGATCCTCAGCTTCAACCACTTTCTTTTGTAGCTCCGGGTTTATGTTTTTCCTTTTAAAGAACATAGTAGCCCCTTGTTATTATCAAGCTTTGTTAGGAGAACATTTTCTTAAACCAACCTTTCTCACTCTCCTGCTCCGGAACTAAAGAGTGTGCTAATCGTTGAACTGACTTGGAAATTGCGCTGCCTTTTTTGGACTGAATAAAAGGTCGGCCTAAGTTGGCGCTTTCAAGCGCAACTTTAAATTCATTAGGTATGGTGTGAATTTTCATGCCGCCTATGGTTTCTTGAATATCTTTTAATTTGATCGACTGTCGCTTCTCATAACGATTGACGATAATTTCCATTTGATCTCTAGAGACACCAAACTCGAACGTCAGCACTTTGATAATCTGCGTCGTATTTTTAATCGCGACTAAGTTTTGTTGAGTCACCAAGAACAGTTTCGTCGCTGGTGAGATAACTGAGCCAAACATCCGATCAAGCCCGCGAGATAAATCAATCACAATGTAAGGGTATCTTTCACGTAAGATAGGGATTAACTTATTGAGTTGAGGCGCTTTTTCGAAATTCTCATGGCTATTTTCACGTTTAAAACCGATCGTGTGCAGACCAGATTCATGCTTAGTGACTAACCCACCAAGAGAGACTTCATCTAAATCAGAAAGATTCGCGATGGCATCTGTGAGACCGTAAGTACAAGAGACGTTCAGATAATCTTCTATCACGCCAAACTGAGTATCTAGATCAACAAATAGAACATTATCTGGGTTCTGTTTCGCAATCGTAATGGCGGTATTGAGCGCCAACATTGATGCACCCGCACCACCTTTAGTGTTCATAAATACAAGCAGCTCACCAAGGTTTCGGCTTGCCACTTTTTCTTCAGCAACATTCCTAAGTAGCGGAATCAGATCCCCCAAGGTCGCCTTATCGGAGATAAAATCTGCGGCTCCAATACGTAAAGCGATTTTTAGTGCGCCATTATCATTCTCATTGCCGAAAACAATCAATGACGCTTCATGGCCACTGGCATGCTCTGGCCCTTCATACTGTTGAAGCTCAACAATTTTTTGTGCCCAATTCGGCCCCGTCTCAACAAAAATAAGATCAGGTGGAGAGAAGTGTGCAAGATTCCCCACCACCAGACCATGGAACGAAATCATTTCAAAGCTGACACTGGGGCACTTTGACAACTCATGACTGATATGAAGGTGAAAGGCGTCAGATAAATAGAATACCCAAACAGTTAAGTTTGTTTTCAGTCTTATGGGTTGGTCACCATTAGTCGTTAGCGTCACTGCTTCTCCCATATAGTTCTCCTAGCAGTCCGTGCTATTTTCTTCATTAAAGGGGGTCTCTCTGTGATGACCTAGGTTTTCCCTTGGTCGAGTCGTTTCAAACTCCGGAACAGACAGGCCACCAGTCAAGTTGATGAAACTGAGCAAGCCAGTAAATTGATATTCAAAATCAACGACTTTAGCCCTCACATATTCAATTGTAGGAAAGATTGCATCATCTGTCAGAGTTCCTTGAATAACATTCCCCGAAGCATCGAGATACTCAATAGTCAGATTGCTAGCAGAAAAACCATACGGCGCTCCGCTGACTACCGCTAAGGCGGGAATATTGGCTTTATCCTCAACTTTACAAACAACCGCCAAACGCGCGGCGATTCGTGTCATGTCATTAACCATCTGCAATGAGTAGATGTAACGCCCTACCTCAATCACAGAAAAAATCACCAATAGCAACGCGGTTGAGACCAAGGTAAATTCTATGATCGATAGACCTTTTTGCTTTTTCATGGTGCTGTCCTCATCATTGCCGAAGCATTTAAAGGCACAGCAAAATTGAGCGTCGAGCTAAACTCAGTAATAACAGGAACATAAGTATGATTAATCGTGACTGTGACATAACCATTCTCATGCAATACAGTGACGTCTGACGTGTCTATGCCACTCATCAAAGATGCTGCTCCTTCCCCCACAACGGTTTTTCCGTAAACGACCATGTTTTTAATTTCATCGACATCGGCGATCTGGTCATAGCTTGATGTACCAGTCACACCAGCGGTTGCATAACGAATTCCGCTCTGAGCCATTTTGGTTAAGTTGGTGTATTGAACAAACGCATTACCAAACTCAGCAATCGACATTAAAATCATCATTAATACTGGCAGAACAATCAGCATTTCCACTGCTGCCAGCCCTTTTGTTCGGGAGTGATTCCTATAGCGTTTGTTCATGATTCATCCCCTCCCGGATCCTTATACAAGACAATGGTATAAGGACCTTCATTACTAGAATCTTGACCCGGGTTTCCACCCGACGCAGTACAGTCAGAAATAAACTCCCCAAATACGGCTTCTTTACCGCTATTGGAGGTCGGTGCTTTTTGCAGCATAAAGAAGCACCCTAATGCAGTAACGGTAAAGCTGCTTGTCCCGCCGCTGGCTCCCGTACAGTCCACAATTGGAACGACCAAAATACGTCGATCATGCTGTCCGCCGGAGTCCATTTTGCAGTCAGGATCGCCTGAGCAATCCGGCAACGCATCGTTATAATCTTCGTATCCCCACGGCTCACCTTCAACACTCTCATCGTTGTAAACGATGTTGCCATCGTTATCTAAAGTCGCTTTAGTGTCCGGTTCCTTTACATAGATGTCTGAAGGAAAATCACTGGCAGATAGCCCACCACCGCTATAAGCACCAAAACGCGTATTTAGCCCCTGACCTACCGGACCTATCGTATTACCGGGTTTGGTTATAACGGTATCACCTACCCCGACACTTCCTTCATAACCACCAGCGAGAGCTTTTCTCACTGTGTCTGCTCCAGAACCAAAATCAAGCAGTTGATAATTACCCGATCCCATATCACTTTGATTCTGATCGGCAATTTTAAGCGCGTAGAGTTCTCCTGTATCGTAGCCAGTCGAACCTCCTGTGCCTGAATCACCTTCACATACCGCCATAGGCACAACATTGACCACATCAATACCTGGGCTCGGTCCAGCTACCGCGCTCGATACCAACTGTTTATCGACGCCAAATAGGTAAGCAAAGAAATTATCAAGCGAGTAAGCACTTACAGTGACACGTACATAAGTATCCAAGTTCGCGTTATAGCCACTCGACTGAGGAAATATGGTGGGATCGTTTGAATACTCTACCGTGACGGTCGCATTGGAGAAGTCCATTTCGGAGTTGCCAGTAGCCGCAGCGACGTTATTCAATGTTGAATTAGCCGCTGTGGTCGCTTGGGCATTCGTCCCTTCGCTATCCATGACAATGGCGGCAGCTAACGCAGCAGCATCGACACTGTTTTGCAATCTCGCTTTATTTAGCACAGCATGGCTTACATCAATAGACAGGGCAGCGACGCCTACCAAAGCAAGCATCGCTACCGTCACCATGACCAAAACCAAGCCCTTTTGTCGCGAATATTTACCTACTCGCTCTCTTGGCAACCTCATTGCGTCCATCCTTAGGGTCTAATTAGCAAACCCCTGCAAAACTTGACTATCAGTGCCTTCTAAGTCTGAGCTCTGTTTGCCTGTATAGACTTGATAGGCACTTTCCATTCGTTCACCACTACCCGAAGGAATGACTCCCAAGTTTTCTTGAGATGCATTTTGATTGTATGTTTGTTGTGTTTTTACCTTGGCCACATGGTGCCCTAAACGCGGTTTATTCGCGCAGCCGAGAAGCAGAGCAGAACAACAAACAACAATCGCTATAGTTATTACGTTTTTCATATCGCTCTCCTACAAACTATGTCCAAATGTGCCTTCAGTGCCGCCTTTACTTCGGTCAACATACTCTTGTTCATCGGCAGGTTGTGCTTTGGGTGTTTTCTTGACAGGCGCGATATACGAACCACGACCGAGTAAGTAGTACTTAAAATCATTGGGTTCGACAAAAGAGTCAGTCGGCAGAGTGACCTTGTTTCGGTCAATTGGCTGTGCGAGCCTTGGCGTCACTAAAATAACCAGCTCAGTTTCACCTGAAACATACTCTTGGCTATTAAACATTTGCCCCAAGATCGGAATATCGCCCAAACCGGGCATCTTGCTCGCCACATCACGTACATTTTCACTCAGTAGCCCAGCGATACCAATCGTCTGTCCATCCGCTAGCTCAAGAGTAGACGAAGCACTGCGACGCGTAATGGGAGGGATAACGTAGGTACTATTGGTATCACCTGGAGACAAGGTTAGCGAAGAACTGTTGGCAATTTCACTCACATCCACTGCTAAGTTGAGATTGATTTTTTTGTCGCTTAATACGGTTGGGATGAACTTCAGACCCACACCATATTCTTTGTACTCGATCGTTATACCTTTATCGTCTGGCACTGGGATTGGGAATTCCCCCCCAGCTAGAAACTCCGCTTTTGAGCCACTCAACGCAGTCAAATTGGGCTCAGCCAAGACCTTCGCAGTGCCGTTTTGTCGGGCGACATCGAGGGCGAAACTAAATAAGGTATTGCCATCAATAAAGGAGCCTAAAATCCCGTAATCACCAGATGTCGGTATCTCAAAAATTGGCGTTGCACCCGCGATACCAGCTGCGGTAGATGCCCCGCCCCATTTAAACTTAGAGCCGCTGGATTGGAAGAAGGCAAAGTTAGCATCAAACTTACGCACTAAGCTGCGCTGAACTTCTGCAACGGTGACTTCAAGCATAACTTGCTGCGCACCACCAATCGTCATCAGATTTATCACGCCAGTTTTATCAACTTGCTTACTCAGAGACTTATTTTCCTTGTCTGCTTCTCGTCCGGCGGAGTAGGTTTCTGCCACTCTCAAAGCAATATTCATTGCCGCTTGATTGCTTATCTGTCCACTCAAAATTAATCGGTTTTGGGCACTGTGCACTTCAATGGTTTCATTGGGTAAAAACTCAAAGAGTTTGGCCTTGAGGCTGTTTAAATCATGAGTGACTTCAATATTGATGGATTCAATCAGTTGTCCACGGCTATCCCAAGCCATCAGGTTGGTCGAGCCAAGCTTCTTACCAATCAAAAACAGCTCATCGGATTTAAGCATCACGATATCAAGCACATCCGGATCACCCAATGAAACACGCTTTGCTTTGCCAGCTAACGTTACGTGTGTGGATTTATGGTGGGGAACTTTGACCACTTTCCCTGATTGTGAAGCCGCATGGGTAACACCACTGCACAGCAGCAAGATAAAAAACAGTGTTATTATTTTATTCATAGCTCACCTCAGTCCCTGACACGGATA
>NZ_JBNJOF010000008.1:0-141288 GCF_050113875.1 Vibrio sp. TRT 1302
AAAGACGGGGACACGCTAACCAGCAACGTGGATGTGGCGATCGCAGACGGCAAAAATCCGGTGATTAACAGCATCACGTCAGTCGATGTGTTTGAGGCAGGGCTGAATGAAGGCTCACAGGTTGGGGGGACGAACACCACCGCCACGGGTCTGATTGATTTCACCACAGGCAGTGACAAAGTCGTCGCGATGGGCATTGATGTGAAAGTGTTCAACAACGCATCGACGCTGACCTCAGAAGGCAAGACCGTGAAGCTGGAAGAAGTCTCAGACGGTGTTTATCGCGGCTACATCACGGAGAATAACGTAAAAGTTGATGTATTCACCATTTCACTAGATAAGAGTAATGTTGGTCAATACAGCGTCACCTTGTACAAAGAAGTCGACCACCCTACGCAGGGGCAAGATAGTGTTGCCGTAAGTATCCCGGTTTACGCAGTAGACAGCGATAACGACCACTCAGCGACAAGCCAGTTAGTGATCAACATCGGTGATGATCTTGCCAAGATAGATGGCTTTGCAGATGGTAGCGAATTTAAAGTCAACGAAGATGATACCGCGACCGGTTCTTCACCAGGTCTGGCTGTCATTACTGGTGAGTTTGAAACAACTCAAGGTGCTGACACGGTTGTTAAGTATGAACTAGTTAACATTGGCGACTCTCAAAATAGCCTTACATCAGGTGGTTTTGCTGTCACAATTCAAGATGTTAGTTTGTCGACGGGGCCAACGGTATATCATGGCGTTGCCAACGGTATTTTGGTCTTCACGCTTGAGTTAGCCAGTGACGGCAGCTACACCTATAGCCAAATTAAAGCGCTCGATCATGCTCAGGGTGATGATAGTTTGACCATCCCATTTGATGTGGTAGCGATTGATCGTGATGGGGATAAATCCCAACCTATTCGTCTGCCTATTGAAGTAACCGATGACAAACCAACTTTGACTGGTACGACTGGTGATAGACAAGTCGATGAAGATGACTTATCTGGAGTGGGCTCAGACCAGGATCACAGCACTCACGTCTCTGGTTCATTCACCGTTACTGAAGGCGCGGATAGCGTCGTTAAATATCAACTCGCCGATGCCGATAAGATACTTGAAGATTTAACCAGCGGTGGTGAAGCTCTTACATGGCGACCGGTTGCTCAAAACGGAACTGAGTTTAGCTATACAGCACAAACGGCGAGTGGTGACGCGGTATTTACCATTACGTTTAATGCAGCTGACAATAGCTACCGCTTTGAGTTGCTTAAATCACTCGATCACCTTGCGGGAGCGGGAGAAAACACTCTTCAGATCGATTTCACTATCACAGCCACTGACTTTGACGGCGATGAGAGTAATGTGATTACTTTGCCTATTCGAGTGGTGGATGATATTCCGACCTTAACGGGACAGGCGCTTACCGCTGAAGAGGGAGAAGGCTGGAGTAGTAGGGTCAATATGTTTGCCAACCAGACTGATAAAGGCGCCGACAATGCTTCTCTGACCCAGATCGAAGGGACTCAAGACAGCCATGGTGCACAAATCGTATTTGGCGATGGACATGGCGGCTACACCAGCGTGGTAGATTTGAAGCCAGGTGCTCAAGACCTGTTTGTATTTGAACAGACTACAGGCTCCGATGGTCAGGTTAGCCAGCGTCATATCGGTTGGTTAGTGGTTAACTCCGATGGTCAAGTCACGTTCTCAGCGGCGCAAGACCTTGAGCACAGCGGAGATGAAATCAACTTTACAGTCAATATCACGGCAACTGATGGCGATAAGGATACGTCAGTGGTGCCACTGGATATCACCATCACCGACCATGAAGCTGAGCCGATTGCGCTTAAGGTTGTCACTTTTGAGGATGCTGGTCGCGACTCGCAAATCAACTATGCCTCGGGTGATGAGCCTGAGTGGGAAAATCTACAGGATAATCAAACTGGTCTGGCTGATTCACCGGCAAAAGTAGCGCTATCGGTTGATCTGTTTGATAGGGATAACGCAGAGGATATTGGCCAGTTGACCATTGAGGCGGGTCAGCACCGAGGCACGTTCTACTACGAAGAAAATGGTGTGTTCTACAAGTTAGAACCCAACGCTTCTGGCGATATTATCTTTGGTGGTTCGGTTCTACAGCAAAGCTTTACGCAGAATGGCAGTCATACCATTGCGACGATTGATAACCTCTACTTTGTGCCGGATAGAAACTTCTCGACAAATGACAAAGAGGTTGAAATCAACTATCAGTTGCAAATTGATAATAATGGCAGCAAAGACCATACCCTTGATTCTAGCTTCAATATTGAGATTGAAAGTGTCGCCGATATCGCAACTTGGAATGATGCCAATAGCCAGTACCATTACTCGCTAACCGAAGATGGTGACAACGCTACTCTCGAACTTCAAGCAGTGACGCAAGATAAAACTAGACCAGAGACAATAAGCTATGAACTTCGAGCAACCGCAGGCGAGGGTAATTTCGAGCTTGTGGACAAAAATGGGCACCCACTGACTCCGGATAGTAACGGTGTTTACCATGTCTCATCGGCAGATATTAATACCATTCAGGTCAATCCAGTTGATAACTTCTCGGGTACGATTAAGCTTGAAGCCGTCGCAGTGAGCACTGAGACTAGAAACCCTTTATCAGGTAAAAAGGAGGCACACTCTGCACCACAAGAATTGATCTTCGATGTTGCACCGCAAGCCGACAAAGGTAGCTTCAGCGTTAATCGTATCAATATCTTCGAAGATAATGCAGCCACTCAGGACACACTTGATCCGACAACTGATCGAGATCCGTTTACCCTTAATGAAGTGATTACCATGTCACCATCGCAAGACAGCGATGGCTCTGAAACGCTTTATGTACGCATCTCAGGTATCACCGAAGGTGCTGAGTTGGTTTGGGCAGGTAGCGGTGCAAGTCAAATTACAGAAGTGACGGTTAACGGAATTACTTACAAAGAAATCCCATATGACCAGCTTAACAACGTAGAAGTTGTTCCAAAGCTACACAGCAATCATGACTTCAAATTTGATGTCACGGGTGTAGTGAAAGACAGTGCATCTCTGAGTACCGGTACTCAGGTCAATGAGCAAGTGTTAGGTACTAAAACGGTTAACGTTGAAGTGAAGGGTGTCGTCGACATTCCAAAAGGCGATACGATCGGTTCAGGCTGGACGAATTTCAGTGAGAATGGCGTTGATGGAGTTGAAATCACCATCAAAGAAGATAAAGCGGCCGAGCTTAAATTTACGATCCAGTCTGGTGAGCATGCTGACAACGAGCATGACACTTCCGAATCTGTAACGGTTCTACTATCAAACATCCCTCATGGTGTTGTGTTAGAAGACAGCGATGGCACTGTGATTGATTTGAACTTTGTTGGTTATGAAACCGGACCAGACGGTAAACCAGATACGGACAAGCCTATCTACGAAGCTAACATCACAGGCGATGTTAACGAGACTGGCATTGTGATTAAGCCTGTTGCTTCATCAACAGAGAATATCGATCTGAAAGCCACGATTATCGTGACTGAAAACGATGGCCATAGCCGTAGCTTTGAGCAGATTGTGCGAGTCAATGTTGAGCCAGTGATTGATACCAGCTTGAATTACCAAAATAACACCTCTGTTGGTTCTGAAGATGCTGCGATTAGTATCAATTGGTATCCAGAGGGTAAAGACTATCCAGACAGCGATGAGCACTTTACGTCTATCACGATTAGTGGCATCCCGGATGGCTCAATTGTGACAGTAGGTGGTCAGGCGGTCACGGTTGTGTCGGGAACGATAGAGATCAAAGGCACGGAGCCGTATGGTGATTTTACTCAACAAGCTTTAAAGCCTGGTTACATTCAAATTACTCCGCCGAAAGACTCGAGTACTGACTTTGATCTGACGACTAAAGTTGAGATAGAAGAGCGCGATCACGAGTACAAGAGCGACAACATTGTTGGTGAAGGTGGCCGTGTAACGGCAACTCTTACCGGTTCGGTTCATGTTGAGGTACGCCCTGTCGTAGAGCCTGATGATAAAGTCGATAACAGACTGGTTGTGACCAATGAAGCGGGCGATGTTATCCAGACGGCAATTCAGGCAGATAAAAAAGGTCAAATTCAATTTACGACGAACAGTGATAATACGAGTACAAGTGGCGAGTATGTAGTTAAGTACCATAACACCGACGCTTCATCGACTGAGTCGGTACAAGAGGTCATTATCCATCTTACCGATCAAAACGGTCATACTTTGTCTGAGGCTGTTCTTAGCCAACTGGTGGTGACGGGGGCCGCTTATGAAGGTGATGGTCGTTGGATGATTCTAAATAAAGACAACTTCAGTATTAGCGCACCTCACGGGCTGGATTTTCACCCTGATCAGCCAAATCAACCGAATGTCTACAACAAGCTCACTTTAACGGTCTACACTCGGGTTATTGATGAAGGTGAAGACGCCCATGAAAATTCACTGGTAGATCGTCGTGAAACATCGTTAGAGCTTTCATTCCCAGAATTGGTGAATTCAGGCAATGAGGTGGCGGCTTCCATTACGATTGATGAACATGAAATTATCACTGGAACTGAGGATATTCAGGTCGATTTAGGTCATCAATTGAATAACATCATTACCTTCGACCCACCTAAGGGCAATGAGTCTGCCGATGAGGTTACGATAATCATTGATAGTCATGTGATGATCGGTGGTACCTCGTATCCGCTTCACATTGTCGGTGCAGAAGTAGACTTTATTGACGGTAAGTATGTATTCCAGACCCATATATCAGATAAAGGTGTGGTGGAACCATTTGATGGTCTAATGCTTAATCTGCCAAAAGACTACTCTGGTGACTTCAAGTTGCCAATCACGGTCATCACTAAAGATACTGCATCAGGCGATGAAAAAACGGCCTCCGCACAGATTGTTATCAAAGTTGACCCGATCGCCGATGTGGCTGGCGACAAGCCGACAGTTAGCGTCGAAGTGACAGGTTCACTTGATAGCGCTGGTCAACTTATTGATCAAAATGGTGATGGTATCGCAGACAAAGTTGGCTATGAAGATAGCTATATTCAACTCGATTTTGATCAACAAATCGGCGATACCAACAACGGTGGTGTAGAGTTCGGCAGTGAAGCGTTTAGCTCTATCACTTTGACTCTCGCTCCCCCTGCGGAAGGCGCTTTCTATGAGAAAGTGGTCGCGCTTGATGGCAGTGTATCATTCAAAGAGCTGGGTACTCAGGTTACTTTCTCTCAGAGTGAGATAGCAGCGCATGCGTTAGACAATGTGTTGTTTAAACCAACGCACAACTACCCTACGAGCAACAATGATAACAAGGTCACGATCAATATTACAGGTACCGTGATTGATACAGCGACCTTTAATGAAACTGGGACATCAACGACGACCTCTCATACAGACAACTTTTCAACCAGTGTCGAGTTTGAAGTGGTGCCTGTTGTCGATGACGTGGTTGTTACAGGCCCAGGAGCGCATCCTGACCAAGCAATCGAATTGACGGGTACGGAAGATCATCCGATTTCATTGAGCAGTTCAGGAAGCGTTTCTGTTTCACTCACCGACACTGATGGCTCTGAAACATTTGTATCGATTAAGTTTACTAACGTACCGGATGGATTCCTGTTTACTGCGGATCCAGCCAGTGGCTACACGGTGAAAAACAATGGCAATGGAGAGTGGAGTGTCAAATTGCCTGCCGGTAGTGGTGATAGCCTTGATTTATCACATATTTCGGTAGTTCCACCCAAGCATTTCAGCGGTACTGCTGAATTCGGTATCAAGGTATTTACTCAAGAATCATTATTGGGTGTCCCAACTGAAGCAAGTAATTTGCCGAAGTTTGTCGTGACCGTGCTACCTGAAGGTGACCTTGTTGATACCGATGTGACTGATTCGGTGACGGGCAATGAAGGCACTAATATCGATATCGCTATTAATGCTTCAGTTGTGGATAGGGCTTTGTCTGCCAATGGTGGTGTGATCCATGAAAATGCACCTGAAACCCTTCGCGTCGAAGTGACCAACGTTCCACAAGATGCATCCATTTTGTATCCAGATGGTACGCCAGCGAGTTACAACCCTGCCACAGGTGTTTGGACGCTTGAGGTCAAGGCCCAGCAGTTGGATAAGATCATTTTTAATTCTGGTCAGCACAACAGTGATGCGGGCAATGCATTAGGAATTAATGGACCGATTCATATCTCAGTTCAGTCAGTAGACAATGGTGCTTTAGGGCCTAAATCTGAATTTGACGTTGATTTGGTGATTGATCCAGTCAATGACCAGCCGACTTTTGTCAACGTTGTTGGCCTCGAAACATCAGAAGACGTAGTGGGTGGTCTTGCGATCAACCAGTTTGGTATCGCTGACATCGATGCCACTTATGATCATCCGGATGCCAGCTATAAGCTTACCTTGCAAGTGGATGCTGGCAAGTTAGAGTTCCTGAGTGATGCTAATGTCAGCTTTACGATAGCGGCTGATGGCAGTCTGGTTGCGATAGGAAAACTGGCGGATATCAACGCTGCGTTAGCGGCTGGTCGAGTCATTTTTAAACCTGAAGCTGACTTTAATGGCCCGGTTACCGTGACAGCGATGGTTGACGATGGTGGGAACAATGGTGCGGTCATTTCAGGTGACAGCACGACATCGTCAACGAATCAGACCACGTTCATCATTAACGTTACTGAGGTTAATGATGCGCCTGAGCCGAAAGATTTCGCTTTAGGGAATATTACAGAAGAAGGCAGCTTAACCATCAGCATAAAAGATCTTATCGATGGAACCAGCGACAAAGAAGGCGATACAATCAGCGTTGAAAGTCTGACTCTTGTCGAAGGTAAGGGTACTCTAGTTCAAAAAGGCGATACTTGGGTATTTGAAGCGGCAAAAGATTACAACGGTCCAGTGCGAATTGGTTATGTTGTGAAAGACGATGGAACAACGAACGGATCTGCTGACCATAAAACAGGTAGCGCTGAAATTAGCTTTAACGTTACGCCAGTCAACGATAAGCCGGTATTGGATATTGACGACATTACGCCGCAGATTAATGAAGATGTAAACCAACAGCTAAGTGGCATCTCAGTCAGTGATGTTGACTATGTTGGTGCATCTGCCAATGATCTTATGACGGTGACTTTAAGTGTCAGCCAAGGGACGCTTTCTTTGGTCGTTCCTGCGGGACTGAATATCACGGCGACGGGTAACGGCAGTGGTACGTTAACGTTATCGGGCACGCTTGATGATCTGAATGCGCTACTTGATAAACCAAGCAGTAATAATGTTGGCGTCTTCATTGATGCGAGTTCTGTGTCGGGCAATAAGGTCGATTTAGAAGTCACCGCGAAAGACAGCTGGAACTCTTCTGGTCTAGCGTTAGAAGCTGATCCGAAAAACTACACTATTGCGGTTAATCGTATCGCGGACGTTCCCCAGCTCTCGCTAGAAAAACAATATGATTTCAACAAGCACATTACTGCTACTCAAAGCGCGAGTGCGAGTGGAATCGCGATTCTCGGCATTATGGCGGCATTAACCGATACTAGCGAAGCGCTTACGTTAGAAGTGAAAGATGTTCCTGCTGGTGCAACGATAGACAGTACCACTGGTGAAGTTACACATGTCGGAGACGTATGGCATGTCTCATCGCAGGCAATTGAAGGCTTAGTCATTAAAGGTGTGAGTGAAGGAGATCATACACTGCAAATCACCGCAGTATCGCAGGAGCTTGCGCAAGATGGCAGCGTTATTGATCAGGCTGCGTCAAGCAACCACATCGAAATTAATTTGAATGTGGTCAACAATATCACTGACTTAGAGATCAACCGTGCATCGGAAACTGAAGCGGTTCGTCTGGATGGCAGTGGCTCAAATAGCACGCTGACGGGCGGTAGTGGTAGTGATTTCCTTGAGGGTGGATCAGGACACGATGTATTAATTGGCGGAGCCGGTAATGACCAACTTGACGGTGGTGATGGTAACGACACACTTTATGGTGGTTTAGGCTCGGATATTCTTGTTGGTGGTACGGGTATGGATACCTTTGTCTGGGATCATATCGATGATGGCTCAGTCGACACCATTAAAGATTTTGATGTCAGTGAAGGCGATAGGATTGACCTGCGCGAAGTGCTCCCTGAATTGAAGCAAAATACGCTTGATATGAATAGCCTACTTGAACATCTTGATGTGAAGGTGGATGGTGACAACGTTGAGCTCAATATCCATCCATCAGGTACAGGTGCAGAGGAGCAATCGATTCTGGTTGAGAACCTCGCCCATCAGTTGGATAGTGACTTCGGTGCATTGTCACAAGCTGATATGGTCTCATCACTACTGGAACATGTGATGGTTCACAACAACAGTTAACGTTCAACGCCCCTCAATGAGGGGCGTTTTTCTTGTTGTTAAAGCGCTAAGATCATTTGGAACCAATCTGGTAAGTGGCGACAAAACTTGCAACAGCCATTCTGACTGCCTGTTCAACTTGCTGACAGGTTGGAGGTGGTAAATGGGCGATCAACTGAGGCCAGAAAACGACAGCCTTGATACTGCCAATATACTGTTCAATAGCGGCTGAGACATCCTGTATGTCAAGAACACCCGCGTCAATCCCCTGCTGAGCCCAACGTTGTAAGCCATAAGAATCTTCGATTGACTCAAACTTGGCAACCAACACCTTCGATGTATCCTGACAGCGTATACATTCTGCCATCACTAACCGAGCGGTGATTTGAAAGTCTTCATTACTGATATAGCACATCTGCTTGAGCGTATAATCGAGCAACTGTTGGTCGAGCGGGAGTGCAGGCTCAAACTCGACGGTAGTCTGGTCATCAAAGCGACACATCAGCTTATCAACGATGACGTCAAACAGAGCTTCTTTGTTTGGGTAGTACTTGTAGAGGGTGCGTTTAGAAACACCTGCGTGTTTAGAGATCCCCTCCATGCTGGCCTGATCGAACCCTTTGCTAGAAAAAACTTCAATCGCAGACTTGATGATATCTTCTTGTTTTATATCACTTCTTTTAATCATTTAGTTACCCTAACAGCTAAAAAGTAAACGACGGTGTTTACTTTTTGTTTGGCAGTGTCTAAAGTATACACCATCGTTTACTTTTTTGGGTAGTTGAGTGGGGCCAATTTGGTGACACCTATGGTCGGAGAAACCGTTGACGTCACTGAGCAGATGAAAACAACGTTTTGGTGGCAAAAGCCTCAGTTAGATGTCGCAAACGTTCAGTTAAATACTCAAAAATCATATTATTAACTTCATAATAAATAATGGTTTTTTATTGTTAGCCTGCTGTTTGCAGGCTTTTCTATATTCTCGCTAATAAAACTTTTGTTTCCATTTATTATTTGTATACTGATTGAACAATATGAAACAGGTTGGCTTAGGGAGTAGCACATGGAACAAGAGCAGAGTCTATTTGAATGGCAGAGAATCAGACGTTTTAACTTGCCTGTTTGGACTGTACTGATTGGCGTGCTTATAGCGAGAACGAGCTACTTCATGGCTTGGCCTTTTTTGGTTGTGTTCTTGTATCAAGATTATGACGCTTCAGCGATAGAAGTGGGGGCCATGTTAGCGGCTTCTGCCATGATTGGTTCTTTGACGGGAGTGTACTCAGGCTATTTGTCGGATAAGTTTGGCCGTAAGTGGTTAATGGTCATCGGCTGTGTGTTTGGATTTGGGGCTTATACTGGCATTGCGATGGCTAGCGAGTTATGGCATTTCGGCCTGTTGATGTTGGTAACGGGCATGATGCGACCAATGATTGATGATTCGGCCAAAGCGGTGATTGGCGACTCTTTATCTGATGGTAAGGATCGAGAACTGGCCCTTAACCTGCGCTACTTTCTGCTGAATATCGGAGGGGCAGTTGGACCTCTTATTGGGGTGACACTCGCGTTGGCAGAACCGCAAGGCCTGTTTCTGATTACTGGATTCACCCATCTTTTCTATGCACTGTGGATTCTATTTGGTATCGAACGTAAAAGCGCCAAGATTCATCAGCACACAGACAAAACCTTGCTTCCCAATTTTAGCCAAACGCTAAGAGTTATTGCCCGAGATAAAGTCTTTGTCCTACTACTGATTGCAAACTTACTACTGATGTTTGTTTACGCTCAGTTGGAATCTTCAGTACCACAGGTGATTGTGCGCAGTGGTATCGAAGATGCGGCTGGATTGGTCGCAATGCTAATGGTCGTAAACTGTGCGACGATCATTTTGCTCCAGTTTCCATTACTCAAGATGCTAGAACGCGTACCACTCTTTTCTCGGACTCGAATCGGGATGGTGTTAATTGCAGCTGGACAACTTGCCTTTATTATTTCACCCAACGACTCAACAATCGGTTGGGCTGTGGCATGTTTTATCGTTAGCTTGGGTGAAGTTATCACCTTTCCAACACTCAATGTTCAGATTGACCGATTAGCGCCAGCACACCTTAGGGGCTCATATTTTGGTGCGACAGCGCTCTATTCACTAGGCTTTGCGTTTGGCCCTATCCTCGGTGGATTTATGATTGAATGGTTCGGCGCAGGGTGGTTGTTTGGTCTTTGTTTTGCAATCTGTTTGACGATGATATGGCTTTACGCCGTCGCTTCAAGAACAGAAGATCGCGTAGAAAGAGAGGTTGCGATACAGTAGCCCGAATTATCGGGCTACTGAAGACGTTAACTACTTGCTAAGTTGTGCCTCTGATTCGCCAGCGTGTTGCGGTTCCAACTGAATCGTTTGGGTTGGAAACGCAATATCCGCTCCGTTTTGTTGGATGATATCGTATATTTGCAGCAATACATCTTGCTTTACTTCGTGGTAGCGAATCCAGTTGACTGTTTTGGTGAAGGTGTAGACCAGTAAAGTCAGAGATGACGGCGCAAAACCATTGAAGTTGACGATCAACGTCTGTTTAGTATCGATATCGGGATGCTTTTGTAACATCGACTTGATGTCAGCGACGATCTTTTCAACCTTCGCCCCATCTTTATAGCGAATGCCGATGTTCTCATTAATGCGTCGATTGAGCATACGTGATGGGTTCTCAACCACGATATTGCTGAATACAGAATTTGGGACATAAATTGGACGTTTATCAAAGGTACGAATGATGGTCATTCGCCAGCCAATTCTCTCTACCGTCCCTTCAATTTGGCGATCGGGAGAGCGGATCCAGTCGCCAACTTTAAACGGGCGATCGAAGTAAATCATCATTCCACCGAAGAAGTTCGAGAGCAGATCTTTTGCTGCCAAACCGACGATCAGGCCACCGACACCACCGAACGTTAACAGACCCGACAGACTGAGGCCAAACGCCTGCATCACAGTTAATGCGCCTATGACGATAAAGAATAGGCGTGACACCTTGGCAACGGCTTGAACGGTGGTTTCATCGCGCGTTTTTTTGCTGAGTACATACTCTTCGATATTGTTGATCAGACGCATAGTGATCCAAACGAAGATCGCGATGACCAAAATAAGCTTCAAGGTACTTAGCCAATTGAGTTTCGACCCCATGTAATCTTCGAGGACAAATCCTAAGGAAATGGTCGCAGGCCAGCACCAAATCAATGTGCTTATGGGCGTTTTGAGGGCGTGAAGAGTGAGGTCATCCCAATGAAACCGAGTCTTGTTGACCAAAATTTCTAGTCGACTGTAGACAATGCGCCAAGCAATCCATGCGATGAAGCTGCCGATGGTGATAAGTAATACATTGGTGTCCCAGCTTTGCAGCAGAGTCGCCAGTGGTTGTGGCAAATATGTGATTAACTCGTTCATTTTTGACTCAATTTCTTTCTGTTGTGGCATAAGTATAAGGGTTTGCCTATACCCAAACTAGTGACATTATGCTCAGAGGTCTATGAATATAAACATGAAAGTTAAAACGATGTCAGAATATCTGATTCAATTTGATAAGCGAACTCGTCAGGAGCACACTGTCAAACCTAGTCGTTACTCTAATAAGGTAAAACCATGAAATCAGGTGATAAACAATATGCAGTGATTGGCTTAGGTCGATTTGGCCTCTCTGTTTGTCAAGAACTGCAACAATCCGGCGCCGAGGTTTTGGCTATTGATATCGATGAAGATCGAGTTAGGGCCGTTGCGGGTTTTGTCACGCAAGCTTTAGTGGCGAACTGTGCGATAGAAGAGACGGTTGCCGAGCTAAGATTGAGCGACTACGACATGGTGATGATTGCAATTGGTTCTGACGTAAATGCCAGTATTTTAACGACTCTCGTAGTCAAAGAGGCTGGGGTAAAAACTGTCTGGGTAAAAGCCAATGATAAAAACCATGCGAAGATACTAAGCAAAATAGGCGCAGACCATGTCATTATGCCGGAACGTGATATGGGGATTCGTGTTGCTCGAAAAATGCTTGATAAACGAGTGCTTGAATTTCAAGAATTGGGCTCTGATCTTGCCATGACCGAAATTGTGGTTGGTTCCCGCTTATTAGGGAAGACGCTAGGTGATCTTGCTTTATGTAAGGAGCAAGGTGTTGAAGTGCTGGGCTTTAAACGTGGACCGAATATCACCAAGGCACCGGATCTCGATCGAACGTTGGAGATTGGTGACCTGATCATTATCGTTGGCCCTAGTGAAACCTTATCGAGAAAGCTGAGTTCCTTATGAGTCCGTTCAGTCGAAGGGATCTGTTTTACGCATTAGACCCCGAGAAAAAACAGAGTAAAGGCTCAGAGCCGAGAGTTATTCTGATCAGTTTTTTAAGTGTGTTGATACCCTCAGCGGTGCTTCTCACTCTGCCTGTGTTCTCAGTGAGTGGGCTTTCAATCACGGATGCACTGTTTACAGCGACCTCCGCCATCAGTGTGACTGGGCTGGGCGTCGTCGATACGGCTGAGCACTTTACCCATGCAGGTAAAGTCTTGTTAATGCTGTTGATGCAGATTGGTGGCTTAGGCCAGATGACCCTCTCTGCGGTTCTACTCTATATGTTTGGAGTGAGGCTGACCTTAAAACAACAAGCGTTAGCTAAAGATGCATTGGGGCAAGACCGACAAGTTAACCTGAGACTGCTGGTGAAGCGGATCATCATCTTTGCCTGTATTGCCGAATCGATTGGGTTTGCGTTGCTAGCATTTCGTTGGGTGCCTGAGCTGGGTTGGGGTGAGGGCTTGTTTTATGCGATGTTCCACGCAATCTCAGCGTTCAACAATGCTGGCTTTGCTTTGTTCTCAGACAGCCTAATGAGTTTTGTTGATGACCCTTGGATCATCTTTACGCTTTCAGCACTGTTCATTCTTGGCGGCTTAGGCTTTACGGTTATTGGTGACGTATCTAGCAATTGGAGAGGAGGTTTTCGCACCTTGCAACTGCATACCAAGATAATGCTAGTCGCCACGCCTGCATTACTCTTGGTTGGTACCTTGCTGTTTTGGCTGCTGGAAAAATCGAATCCAGCAACCATGGCGAACTTGACGCCATCAGGTCAATGGCTCGCGGCGTTTTTTCAGTCAGCGAGTTCTCGAACAGCAGGTTTTAACAGCGTCGATCTAGCACACTTTACTCAGCCCGCTTTGCTCATCATGATTATTCTGATGTTGATTGGCGCGGGATCTACCTCGACTGGTGGTGGGATAAAAGTGTCAACGTTTGCCGTGGCGTTCGTGGCTACCTGGGCTTTCCTTCGTCAGAAGAAGCACGTGGTCATGTTTAAGCGTACTGTTGGCTGGCCTGTGGTGACTAAGTCTTTGGCGATTATAGTCGTGAGTGGTGCGATTTTAACCATAGCGATGTTTTTGTTGATGATTACCGAACAGGCGAGTTTTGACAAAGTCATGTTTGAAACCATCTCGGCGTTTGCAACGGTGGGGCTTACAGCGGGTCTAACGGCTGAATTATCAGAGCCGGGGAAATACATCATGATCGTTGTGATGATAATCGGTCGAATTGGGCCGTTAACGTTGGCCTATATGCTGGCACGCCCTGAGCCGACATTGGTCAAGCATCCCGAGGGTATGGTTCTTACGGGTTAAAAGATTACTTTTCGCTAAAGTGGTCTGAAAGGGCGGAACGGCGATTCTTCGCTGAACCGCCTCCATCCATATCAATGGTGTTCTCGTATCCCTCTTTCACGAAACGCTGAGTCGGGCTGTTTGGCTGGAGACGCCTCAACTGTGGTGAGTTAAACGTACCAGCAACTTGATAGACAGAGGTTCCTCCCCCTGTACTGACTGTTATCCGCTTACCATCAAAGTCAAATTGGGTCGCGATAAGTCGGTCATTTCTAAAGACCCCTTGAGCATTTAACGTCAGAACTTCCGTTTGATAAGGTGGCGCTCCTACTTCAATCCATCGCCCGTAGACGTGCTTCGGGTGAACATAGTCTTGGTAACTAAAGTAAAGCAGACTCGAGAATCCTAGAGCGAGTAATACAAAAATAGTGGCAGCGGCGGTTTTTATGGCAGAACTCTTGGTCATAACAGCTAATAGTCGCCTTAGGTATTGATTGAAAACAGCACGTGAGCTTGTAAAGGATAGAGCGTAGCATAATTTTGCATTGTTAATCTTTGAACCTCTGCCCAAAAAACAATGTACGAATTTTCTGCATATTGCTTACAGTCTAGCCCAACGGTTTGTAACCACTGAATTAAGTGAGTTAAGTTTGTTTGTACGCCATTACTAGAGATTTGTTTTACCTATGGTTTATTTGTCGATAATTAAACGTACTCTTTGACCATATGTTAGTGAGGGAATCCGCCGTTATTACTCTCTTCAATCGGTATAGTGGTTGCTGAAATTAGACAATTCATATAAAACAAGGTTTTGCTTCTATGACGGATTATCCATGGAGAATGAAATGATCAAAGCAAACAGCTATTTCGAAGGACAAGTACAGTCACTAGGTTTTTCTCAACAAGACGGAGAGTCGAGCGTTGGGGTAATGGCGCCTGGAGAGTACACCTTTGGTACTGCTGCAGCAGAGCGCATGACAGTTGTGAAGGGTGCGCTTACAGTTAAAAAAGCGGGTGAAGACGAGTGGGTGACTTATGAGGCGGGTTCATCGTTCCATGTCGAAAGTGACTCTTCATTTGACCTGAAAGTTACTGTCTCAACGGCTTACTTATGTGAGTACTTAGGCTAGTTTTTATTTGCCTGAGGTTATTAGTGCAATGACTTCAGGCCCATCCATTTTGACAATCAAATTGAACCCCAGACTTGATTGCCTGCTTCTCTTTCGTCCCATCGCCTTTAAATCAATATCTTACCTAGCTTTGATCATCTGGTATAAAACTTGCTCAACATTTATAGGGCTTGTTAAGCCAAGTTTTACGTATAATTAATCGGAAATCTCGAATATAACCTCAGTTATTATCAATTTTATTAATGTAACTATTGGCTATAATTAAAGAAGAATAAGCTTGAGAGGAGGTGCTTATGGCTGTTGTACCAAAACACACTGACTCCCATAGTCGTTATGATCCAAGTAAGGAATTGACGGCCGACCAATTGCACCGCTTTGGCAAGGTTGCTCACAAAGCGCAAAAGCGTCGTGAAGAGGAAGTCGAAAGAGGAACGATTGCTGCGACTGCGAGAGCTGCTCGCGAAGCTGCATTTAGACCTATTGTGACACCAAAGCGAGATAAACCTAATACGATCCGCTATGCGGCTTGGTTAATCGTGGTAATGGCGATATCGTTGTGGCTTATGTACATGACCGGTTAAACTTTTTTATTGGTGTTACCTTAGACGAGTCACCGGCGTGTTCGCCACTGTTTTGCAAGGCATTGTCATAGCCACGATAAAATCGGTATTGGTTTTTGCCTTTATGTTTGGCGGCGTACATCGCTTTATCGGCACAACGAGTGAGTTCGGGAAGGTTAGTCGCATCCTGAGGATAGAGCGCCACTCCTGCGCTGACGGTGAGTTCATTAATGCGTTCAGATGCTTGATAGCTGTCAGAGAACAAGTGACATATCCTCTTCAGAATACCCTCCAAATCCTTTATCGAGTTTACATCGTAGAGCAGTAGAACAAACTCGTCACCTGCAAAACGCGCAATAGAATAGTCATGTCTGTCGGTTTGACGATCTTTGTTACGGATGTTGTTTTTGAGTCGATTCGCAAGATGTTGTAAGACTCGGTCACCAACGTCGTGCCCGTAGGTGTCGTTAATCGCTTTAAAGTTGTCGATATCGAGAAACACCATTGCCGTCACTTTGTTGCTGTTCTTTTGTTCTTCTAGTTTGCCAGCGGCCCAACTTTCAAAGCTCCATCGATTAGCAAGTCCAGTGAGTTGATCTAAATAAGCGAGATCTTCAATCCCTTCTTTATAGAGATCTTGCACATATTTCATCACTTTAGAGTAATAGAAAGCGGCGACATTGCAGAGTACGCAGAGCGCAAGCAAACTCACCACAAAGCGTCCCTGAGAAGCATCGGTAGTGTAAGGGGAAGCTTGTGCGAAAAGGACCGCGAGAACAGCAACAACACACAAACCTGAGCTTAAAATCGCGCCGGTTTTGAAGTTGTTGGCGAAAATAAGCACCGCCACTATTGGATAAAGCCATAGAATCCGATCTGGCACATGCTCACCATAAATCAGTAGTAAAGTGGCTTGAAACAATAATATCCCACTTAAAACCACGTCACAGTGGTTGTGGCGCATGTGCTTGAACAAGTAGTAGAGATTAACTATTAACACGGTGGCTGAGAAAAAATTCACCGATGCAAAGAAGTAGTCTTGAGTGGTGAGCCTTAACACGCCATAGCTAAGCAAGATCAGAATGGCAATAATCGAACAGAGTAGCACAAGCCTGCTCTTGCGCGTTGCTCTGATATCCGCCATCTCAGCTATCTGTCGCCCAGCAAATTGTGGCATATAGTCATTATCCTTTACACGTAATCCCTCAAGCAAAGTCTAGAAGAAAAAATAAAGTCTGAACGAGTCATGAAATTCGCAAAAATAAGAGTAATCAGTAATTTATATGATACGAGTCGCTTATTAATTGTGAGGTGTATTAGTTGTACTGAGTTTTGACGCATATGTAAGCGACTGTATTCACGCATAAATTATTTATGCCGATAGATTATTGACGGATTACAGCGTGATTGATTTTTTTGGAATTGTTATGGAATTGCCGATACTTATAATAAATAAATCTATCACTTTCGGAGGTTTTCGTGCGCAATGTCTCGCCTCCGCGGAGGAAGAAAACCAGCCCAAAGAGAAGGGCTGGTGGATTTAAAGTTGTTATTGCGGGATAAGCCCATACGGGAGGGATGTGAAAACGCTAGGTTGGCCTTTAACTGTTGGAGCCTCATTGACCTTCTGCCAATCAAGCAACATGATCGCCAGGACGTTACGATGTTCCCCGTAAGTGATATCGAAATCTCCGGTGACTGAAGGAATCATCCCTTTGTCGCTATCTATCGCTTTTTGAATAGCGTAGCGAGTTTTTTCTACGACAGGATCATCTTCGAGTCCAGCGAGTAGAAACGTGATACCGACTTCCGCGATGACGTCTTCTTTGGCTCGAATGAGAATGGTATCGATATTTTGGCGGAAATAGTCATAAATCCACTGATGCTGCTTTTCACTTACCAAATGTTGATAGTATTCAGAGTCACCAAAAATAATATGGGTCATACCATAGAGTTTGTTTCCGTATTGTTGGTTAGACAGTTTTTTGTCTTCCACCTCTGGATAGGCTTGCTTAAATGCGGTAGTAAAATTATCGACAACATCTTGCTCACCTAGCTGCCTTAGCCAGTAGACCTGATTGGCTAGCTGTGCGGCCCAAGCCTTAATCATCTCTTGGTCTGTAGCATACTTGCTAAAGTCATATCGACGGATAATTGAACGAAGCATATCGTCTTGTTTGTGTTTTAGACCATACTCGTTGGCGCGTGCCATCGAACCCAGTAAATCAACACCAAGGTAGAGATATTCAGGCATGTGTTTTGTGACACTATAACGCCTCATGCTTCTTTCATCCGTCTCATCAGAGTAGCCAGAAAGGCGCTTTTCAGAGTAAAGTAAGATTTGTTCTGGGGTATGAACTTCGGCTGCGAAACGATTAAGTCGACTTGCGACACGGGCCATATCACTCCAAACCGCGGCGGAATATTTGTCATCGAGCGTTTGACGGTACATTCTTAAGCCGTAGTGCCCTTCTTTAAAGGCTGGGAGGGTATAGAGCTGACTTTCATACGTATTGCGAATAAGATCGGCGGATGCTTCAAAGCTCGCTGTGTTTGCCGAGGCGGTCGGTGTATGTATGAGGATTGCACTAAGGCACAAGCCAATCAGCTTTTTATGCATGGTATAACCTATAAAAAATGGTGTTAGGGTATGGTGGCAGAATACCAGCCATTCCTTCCTTAAATGTAAGCTTAGGGTCAGATATAAGTAAGGTTTGATTGCTTACATGCTCGCTACATAAACGTTGTTTTTTCGTTCAGCTATAGTTGGATATCAACCCCAAAGCGACCTATATAAGCATTGGTACCACTGATTTTCTTTGATGATGTGCAAGGATTGCTGGAATGATAATAATATATTTATCGATTATCGATGAAATCTCGACCAATTTAATGTACGTTTTATATAACTAATATTAATAATAATTAACACTAGCACGTATGGATACGTCAATGAGTTGAGATTGAGTTTGCTCTGGTGTCTGTGATAGTTGTGGGGGATGGATGGCCTATCATGTGGGCAGGCAGCATTATATTAATGCGCTGTTTTTGATGACCTTTATATTTTTTGTTGGGCTGGTTGAGTCACTTGACCGAAGTCAGAAAACGTTTTTGCGTGATAGTTTGCTGGCCCGAGCTAAGGAAGAGTTGTCAATTGTTCGATCGGAGCTTGAAGCTGCGATTGTCTCAGATATCTATGTTGCTAATGGGTTATCTGCTCTAGTTGCATCCAATCCAGAATTTGAATTTTCGGGATGGGACCTTATCGCATCGAGCATTATGCGTAAGAGCCACCATGTTCAATTGCTAGGGCTAGCGCCGAATGATGTCGTTCAATTCGTTTACCCGTTGGAAGGAAACGAAGCGGTTTTAGGATTGAATTATCAATCTATTCCCAATCAATGGCGTTCGGTAAAAAAAGCCCAGCAAATCCAAGAGATCTTTATCTCTGGCCCCGTCAATTTAGTACAGGGTGGTAAAGCTCTGATCGCACGTGTCCCGATTTTTTCCGATCCTCCTTACAACACTGACTACTGGGGTGTGTGCAGTGTGGTGATTTCCTTGGACTCACTCTTTTCCGAAGCGGGTGTTGCCTCGTTTGAGCATCGTTATAATCTAGCGATGCGTGGTGTTGATAGCTCAGGATCGGAAGGTGAGGTGTTTTACGGCTTTCAAACGACGTTTGATCAAGCATTTGCCTCAGAGTCTGTGCATTTTCCATACGGTAGCTGGCAGATCGCCGCATCGACGAAAAGTGACTTGCTAAGTGGCGCTAAGTGGTACCGAGTACATGCGGTTAGACTGCTTGGCTATCCGATGATAATTATGCTTATCTTGGCCTTTATTGCGACCTATCGGCTTTATATGGCAGCGAATGATCGTGCCTTGCATGATGAACTGACACAGCTACCCAATCGTCGCTACTTTATGTATACCTTTGGTGAGCATTTTAACGCGGTGAAAAAGAATGGCGGAGGTGACTCTTTTGCCATTCTTAATATCGATTTAGATAAGTTCAAAGCGATTAACGATACGTTTGGCCATGCGGCAGGGGACAAGGTACTTGTTGCAACTGCCGAGAGGTTGAAAAGTGTGCTCAGAACCTCAGACATCGTTGCTCGTATGGGCGGTGACGAGTTTCTGGTGCTGCTGCCTAGGGTCGCGAGCACAGAGGATATTGACGTCATCAATATCGAGCTGCAAAAAGCCGTCTGCCATACGCCGGTTATCTATGAACAGCACTTAATTAATCTACGAGTGAGTGTTGGATATGCTATCTATGACCCTGAATTTAAAGACATAGAAGAGATGTTTAAACTCGCGGATTCTAGGATGTACGAAGAAAAACGCCGGCAGATATAAAGAGTTCTCACAAAAAGAGATTATACCGCTGCAATGCTGCTAAACCCATGCTATAGAAATAGTAAAGGAGCATTACAGGTATGAGAGTATGAAGGACTTATCTCAGTGGTTAAATGAGTATGGTGAAAGCCATCAGAATCCGATCAACCAAAAAATTCATAAGGTTGCGGTTCCCGGTATTTTTCTTTCTGTTGTTGGATTGATTTGGTCTATTCCACCCATTCAACTATTTGGTTTGACACTTAACTGGGTGTGGCTTGCTGCATTGCCTGTCATGGTGTTTTATTTCAGGTTATCGTTGAGTGTATTCATAATGATGCTCGGTTTTACCCTAGCCTGTATTTCGTTGATTTGGTCATTAGAAGTGTTACAGCTCTCTGTGTTGTTTGTCTCTTTAGTGCTGTTCGCGGTTTTGTGGCTTTTTCAATTTGTCGGCCATAAGATCGAGGGCAAGAAACCATCATTCTTCGAAGACGTTCAGTTTTTGCTTATTGGCCCTGTGTGGGTGTTTAGAAAACACTGAGTTCTGATCGATATCCCCATCTATTCACTTGCCCATAACATGTGGGCAAGTTCACATTTATTCTGTTCATTATTCATTTCTCCTCATTGTTGTTAACAATTGTGACAATAGTCATGGTAAACGGTTGCCTGTTACCGGTAACATTAGCGAAAGTTACCGGTAACATAAGAACTACATCCGGTAGCAAACCAAAAGTCATATAGGCTTAACTGGACAACTGAAACAAATAAAGGATACCCCTCATTATGAAAGCAATGACGAAAACTCTGCTTGCCACTGCCATTACCGGTCTATTCTCTGTCTCTGCATTTGCGGCAGATTTTAACCTTAAGATTCAGTCGTCAGATCCTTCTGGTGACCTGAACTACAAGGTTCAACAGAATTGGGCGGAACGTGTAGGAAAAATGTCTAACGGCCGTATTGAAATTGATTTGCTGCCAGTAGGTTCAGTGGTGAAACACACTGAGACTTTAGGTGCGATCAAAATGGGTATCCTTGATGGTCAAGTGACAGCGACTGGCTATTTTTCTGGTAAAGATCCAGCATTTGGTTTGATTGGTAACATGGTTGGTGCGTGGTCTGATACGACTCAGTTGCTTCAATACATGAACTACGGTGGTGGTAACGAGCTAATGACAGAGCTTTACGCTCCGTATGGTGTTAAGTTCGTTGGTGCGTCGACCACAGGCGTAGAATCTTTTATCTCTAAGAAGCCAATTGATGGTGTTGATGACCTGAAAGGTCTTAAGCTACGTGCTCCGGAAGGACTTGTGCAGCAGGTATTCGCAGCAGCAGGAGCGACGCCGGTAAACCTACCTGGATCTGAAGTATTTACTGGCCTAAGCAAGGGCGTTATTGACGCCGCGGACTACACGGTATTTTCAACAAACCAGAAAGCGGGTATGAATGATATCGCAACGCATCCTGTTCAACCTGGCTTCCACTCATTGCCATTGATTGATATCTCTATCTCTCAAAAGAAATGGGACAAGATGCCAGCGGATCTACAAACTATCTTACAAACATCAGTGCGTGATTTCTCTTACGATATGACAACGCAACTAAAAATGGCAGACCAGATTGCTGTTAAAGAAGCGCAGGCAAACCCAAATATTACGATCCACAACTGGTCAGACGAAGAGCGTAAGAAGTTCCGTGAGATCGCTAAGACTCAATGGAAAGTATTTGCTGAACGTTCACCGAATGCACAGAAGGTATATGACTCAGTGACGTCTTTCTTAGAGTCTAATGGCCTACTGTAATCATCAGTTTTAAAGCTAACCTTCCTGTTTGGCTTCTCTCTGGAGGGCTTACGCCCTCCATTTTTTTGGAACATTTGTTATGACTGATAAAACGCCGCATACACCACCTGAAGCGGAAGAGCAGCCGCGAAATATACTCGATCGCGCCATTATAAAAATCAGTAATCTGCTCAGTTGGTTCTTTATCGCCACCGTTCTGATCTCCTTCTATGAAGTGGTCATGCGCTATGCGTTTGATGCTCCGACTACTTGGGTTCACGAAACCGCCTCTTTTATCGGAGGGTCGCTCTTTATCGTTGGGGGTATTTATGCCTTTGCTGCCAACAAACATGTACGAGTCGTACTGATCTATGATGCGGTGTCATCACGTACGCGAAAATACCTCAATATTGTCCATCATATTGTTGGGTTAGCGTTTGCAGGAATGCTTGCCTACGCGGCATATTCATTAGCCAATGAAGCATGGTTTACCCCATGGGGCGAACTGCGTTTAGAAACATCGGGTTCTGTCTTGAACGCCCCTTATCCCGCATTACTTAAAGGCATCATCTTTGTTGTCTTATGTATTCTTGTTGTCCAGTTTGTATTGCACCTGATCCAAGAAATCATGGGGCTAAGGAACAATGATAATGTTTGATTTATCTTCGATAGGCATTGCTTGGGGCAGTGCTCTAATGCTGGCAATGATGATCGGCTTACTGCTGACAGGAATGCAGTTGGCTTTTGTTACTGGCTTTGTTGCCATCTTTTTCACTCTGTTTTGGTTTGGGCCTGACGCTTTACCTCTGATTGCAAGCCGTACGTACAGTTTCGCGTCTGGATATGTATTTCTTGCAGTGCCGATGTTCGTATTGATGGCTGCACTACTGGATCGTTCAGGTATTGCAAAAGATCTGTTTGATGCAATGAAATCGGTGGGTCGCAAGGTAAGGGGCGGTGTCGCCGTACAGACGCTTATGGTTGCGGTACTTTTGGCATCGATGTCTGGTGTGATTGGTGGTGAGACCGTGTTACTGGGCATCCTAGCTTTACCGCAAATGCTGCGTCTAGGTTATGACCGTAAATTAGCCATAGGAACGACTTGTGCTGGTGGCGCGCTTGGTACCATGCTGCCGCCTAGTATTGTATTGATTATCTACGGTATGACGGCAAGCGTGTCGATTGGCGATCTGTTTAAAGCTTCGTTTCTTCCTGCGTTTATTCTCGCTGGTTGCTACATCGCGTATGTACTCATTCGTTGTAAGCTCAATCCTGCTTTAGCGCCTATCCCAAGTGATAGTGATGAAACAGAGGAACCACAGGTCAGCTACTTCAAAGCGCTGTTCTTCCCGTTACTGTCGGTAGCTGTCGTACTGGGTAGTATCTACACGGGTGTCGCTTCGGTAACAGAAGCTTCGGCTCTGGGCGTCGTTGGTATCATGATCTCAGCCATCATCCGTGGTGAAATGAATTACACCATGTTGAAGGAAAGCGCGATTGCGACGATGAGAACCTGCGGGATGATCATGTGGATCGGTATTGGTGCGAGCGCACTTGTCGGTATCTACAACCTGATGGGCGGTATCAACTTTGTTGAAGAAGTGATTCTAAGCCTAAGTGGTGGTAGTGCAATTGGTACGCTTCTGATCATGATGGTGATTCTGCTTGTACTCGGCATGTTCCTTGACTGGGTTGGCGTAGCGTTACTGACCATGCCTATTTTCGTTCCGATTATTACCGGTTTAGGTTTTGATCCAGTTTGGTTTGGTGTGGTGTTCTGTCTCAACATGCAGGTTTCATTCTTGTCACCACCGTTTGGTCCAGCGGCGTTTTATCTAAAATCTGTTGCTCCTAAAGACATCAGTCTTGGTGAAATATTCAGTTCGCTATTGCCTTTTATCGGCCTCCAGATCTTGGTGTTAGGACTTGTTATTGTCTTCCCTGAACTAGCGATGTGGTGGAAATAACCACTACACGGTATAGAAATTTAGAACTTCACAGCCTTCGGTAAGTTAAGAAGGCTAAGGATAGTATTGTCCGATGAAAGCAAAAAAAATCTTAGTAATGGGCGTGTCGGGTTGCGGCAAAAGCCTGATTGGCAGCGAGTTAGCCAAATCGTTACAGTTACCTTTTTACGATGGCGATGATTTTCATCCTCAGGCTAACGTGGAAAAAATGCGTCAGGGTATTCCCCTTGATGATGAAGACCGTATCGGCTGGCTTCACACTCTGAACAAACTGTACCTCGATAACGAATGTGCTGTTGTGGCTTGCTCCGCGTTAAAACCAGAGTACCGCGATATTTTACGTAGTGAGAACTCATCCCTTGTGATTGTCTATTTGAAAGGAGACTTTGACACCATATGGGCTCGCCACAAAAATCGCGCTAACCACTACTTCAATGGTGAGGCCATGTTGCGCAGCCAGTTTGATACTTTGGTTGAGCCGACCTGTGATGAAGCACTGCATATCGATATTTCTCAATCAGTAGAGCAAGTCGTACAACAAGTATTAAACGCAATTGAGGCGAAAACGGCATGAGCAACGCAAATATCGCAATGATCGGATTAGGAGTGATGGGCAAAAGTCTTGCCTTAAACCTTATCGACCATGGTTTTACAGTGGTTGGATTTGATATCGACCCGACAAACCAAGCTAGGGCAAAAAGTGAAGCAGAGCGATTGTCACAGCAACCCGAAAAGGGACGTTATTTGGCTGCTATGGACTTAGGTGAGTTACTTGCTAATCTCGAATCCCCTCGCGTTATTGCACTATCTGTTCCAGCCGGTTCCATCGTCGATTCGGTGATTGTTGATTTGTTAAACGCAGGGTTAAGCCGCGAAGATATTGTTGTCGATACAGGCAACAGTTTATGGACAGACAGCGAACGTCGTGAGGCTGAGTATCAAGGAAAGCTTCGCTTTTTCAGTACCGCAGTATCTGGCGGCGAGATTGGTGCCAGATTTGGTCCCTCATTAATGGCGAGTGGGGACCAGAAAGCATGGCAGCAAATCGAACCTATGTGGCAAGCGATAGCAGCGAAAGTGGATGGTAATGGCATCCCTGTGGGTCAATTTGAAGCTGGAGAGTCTTGTGCGGCTTATCTTGGCCCAGCGGGCGCAGGTCATTATGTGAAAATGGTTCACAATGGCATTGAATATGCGGATATGCAGTTAATCTGCGAAGCGTACCACTTTATGTCTAGCGTGCTATCCATGTCCGCGCAACAGATTGGTCAAGTTTTTGCCCAGTGGAATCAAGGCGTTCTTAACAGCTACCTGATGGAGATCAGTGCGGACATACTGCAAACTCTTGACCCAGTCACCGGAAAGCCTTTTGTTGAAATCGTCTTAGATAAGGCGGGACAGAAAGGGACGGGTTTATGGACGGCGGTCAACTCTCTTCAACAAGGCGCGCCAGCTCCTACGATCGCACAAGCCGTTTTCGCCCGAGCTCAAAGCAGCCAGAAATCGATGCGTACGATGGCGGCAAATTATTTAAGTACGGATATTGAACCTCTCGTGGGGCTAGAACAGCAACAGACCATCAGTGAATTGCATGATGCTGTATATTGCGCCAAGTTGACCGTGTACGCGCAAGGGTTTGATTTGCTAAAAGTGACCTCCGATAGGGAAGGGTGGCAGCTCGACTTTGCCAATATCGCCAAAATCTGGCGTGCAGGATGTATCATTCGAGCTGGCTTTCTGCAACAAATCACGCAGGCTTATAGGGCTACGCCTGATTTGGAGAATCTTCTTTTCGCGGAACACTTTGCCACTGAGCTTAAATCCCGTTCTCTTGGTTGGAGATCAAGCATTGCTAAGTCGGCGATGACGGGCATCCCGATGCCAGGGATAAGTTCTGCATTGAGTTATTTTGATGCTTTACGTTGCGATGTTCTACCGGCTAATTTACTCCAGGCACAACGCGACTATTTTGGAGCGCACAGTTACTCGCGCATAGATGAAGATGAGGCGGCGAAGTACCATTTAAACTGGCATTTAGAGCCAAGAAATCAAGTTAGTGTATGAAATAAGAGCGTTCACCAAATTGTGAACGCTTTTTTGTTACCTGTAACAATAAAATAATATCCGATGAAAGGTACTATGTTACCAGTAACACAAACAGGAAGATGTATAGACACTCAGTTATGGCTAATAAGAAGAAAAGACCGACCTTACAAGATATCGCAGATCGAGTAGGGGTAACAAAAATGACAGTCAGCCGCTGTCTACGCGACCCATCACAGGTTTCCGAAGCTATAAAAGATAAAATAAATCAGGCGGTTGAAGATCTAGGCTATATTCCCAATCGAGCACCGGACATTCTTTCAAACGCTAAGTCCAATGCCATCGGTGTATTGGTTCCATCTTTAACGAACCAAGTCTTTGCCGAAGTGATAAGGGGTATTGAGTCCGTAACAACCCCTGCTGGTTATCAGACCATGATTGCTCACTATGGATATAGCACGGATTTAGAAGAGCGAAGCATCGAATCTTTGCTGTCATACAACGTTGACGCCATTATTTTGTCTGAAAATGTGCATACCGAGAAAGCACGAAAGATGCTGCAAACGGCCTCTATTCCAATCATTGAAATCATGGACAGCTATTCACCACGCATTGAACAGGCAGTTGGATTTGATAACGCTCAGGCATCCAAATCAATAACAGAAGCAATTCTGGCTAAAGGTAGGAAGCGCATTGCCTATTTTGCTGCGCGTATGGATGAGCGTACGCGCTTGAAAATGGATGGCTATCATCAGGCGATGTCTGAGGCGGGCTTGGAAACCGTTAGCTTGCAGACGGAAGACGCATCCTCTTTTACTCTGGGGGCGAAGCTTCTTGGAGAGTTGGTAGAGCAGTACCCACAAGTCGATGGGATTGTCTGTACGAATGATGATTTAGCGATTGGTGCACTATACGAATGCCAGAGGCGCGGTATTCTCGTTCCTCAACAGATGGCGATTGCGGGTTTCCACGGTCATGATATCAGTCAAGCGATGATACCTAAGCTTGCGACAGTGATAACGCCACGTGAACAAATCGGTCATGTAGCTGCGACGCAAATCATTGAGAGATTGAAAGGCAAAGAACAATGGCAGGAGAGCATTGATCTTGGCTATCGGATAGAACTTGGTGAAAGTATATAATTGCAAAATGCGAATTTAAGTTTTTGCATTTTGCTTAGAATTGCATCTTGAAAATCTATTATGCGCTTAGTTTTTATGAATTAGGTTATGAATTAAGCAAAAACAAGCAAATATTGTCTTAGTAAAAGTTGGCACGCTTTCTGCTTTATTTAGTTTGACCCTTCTTAAGCCGAGGGTCACCTAGCCAACTGACGTTGTTAGTGAACCTATCTTGTTCACACATATATATAGCCAATCACCCATATTGTGATTGGCTTTTTTTCTTTTTGGTCTCCGTAAATCGAAACTACTCGGCCTCTTGGCACCCACTGTAGCAACTCGGTTTTCTAGGACACACTGCGCCTCTTGAACAGATCACTCGCGCATCCGACTCAATACCTCTCTCAATCCAGTTAATATTGAGAATCTTTGCGATAGTAGTAAATTCCTTTCGTATATGGCGTGGTATCGCAGCGCTTCCTCCGTTTCCGACACATAGAGCTTTAAGCTCTTCGGCAATTTCAAGTGAGTTTCCTCCCTGCGCATCAATCGCAGGATTGAGATCGATACCGGCACAAAGCACGCGGTTGTTGCCTGCGGGATCGGTCATATTTACTGACTCACAACAGTAAATTCTTGGCTCGTCACCCACATTCAGAATTGAGATCTGAGCTGAGCTTCCCTGTTGTGGTTCTGATAACTTCCTGAACACCGCCCAGTGCTGACATGGATCGTTAACTTTGCGCATATTCCCCCAAGGAAGAGGGATCCCGTTGCCTCGGTAGACTGCCTTAAGCTTATTTTGACCGTAGGCATCAAAATAGTGCCAGTGAGGGTAAGGAGAAACGACGGTCATTCGTCTCATTGCAACGGAAGGTGAAACCCCTGCTTTTAGGTGTACGTCGATTTCGTACCCGCTGCGGTCCAGTAACTGCCTAAATGGAACCTTAGGGCACAGTAGTGCGCCAGCGAAGAAGCTTGACTCAAAGTCTCTCCAAGCTTGTAAAATGTCCTGTGAGTTAAGTTCAGACGTCGTACTTGCTTGGTTGCTCTCTTCCCAACTATTGGCATGGCCAACAGAGAGTACGCTCTTTAGCCCCTCTTTGCTGTGTAAAACACAGTGCCCAATATAAACGGCGAGGTCGTACTTAAGGCGAGTAGGGTACAGCTTTAAAATTTCATTGAGGAAGATGGTACCTGGTGGTTCAAAAAACGAGGTAACTACTTGTTTTGCGCTGACACCAAGCTCGTCAACGACGTCTTGTGGTGGTCGTGAAATCCAGCGGATAGTCAAACCAAGGCTACGAGCTATATCCATGAGATCTTCGGCAGAGAGGTTAAGTCGCTTCAGGCCCACTTCCTCTGCTGCTCTTTCAAGATCAGGGAAATGGTTCTGATTGCTCTCTTGGTGTGCCCGAATCAGCAAATGTGCAAACTGGCGGCCAGTAATACCAGTTTGTGAAAGCATCTCAGGGATAGCTATCTGTAAAATATCGTTTGAAAACAGGAAGCTTGGCTCGAGTGCCATACCGCTGATCCCACCTCTGTTTCCTTTATCTGGTGTGATATCCGCCTGTTCGGGTTCATCGTCAAGAAACCAAGCTGGATCTTTTTGAAAAACTTCGGCGATAACTTCCAACATATCGATACTAGGGACCCGTTTTCCACGTTCGATCATCGATAAGTAAGAAACCGATGGCGCATACTCGGGATTAACCCTGATGCAACGAGCAGAGAGATCTTCCATAGTTAAGTGGTTGCGTTTCCTAAGATTTCTTATCTTAGTACCTAGAAAATGGGACTGGCGGATCAAGCTTTTTGACACTGGCATTTTGTAAAATTCACACTGTAAAATTTTTGTTGTGAAATTGTAGTAAAAAATTCACTAGTATAGAAAGTAAGCAAAGTCACAAATTCACATATAAACAGAATGGGATTTGAAATATTTGCGCAAGGACAAATAAGTTGTGAAATATCCGCGAGGGAAACACTATGAACATGCTGACAATCGATAAGACTGAAATCCAAGAACAAAATATGCCATTTATCGCTGAAGCAGTCTTCGCGGTAGAGACGATAGACGCTAGCCAAGCTATGGAAAAACAACAAAACGCTAAGCAACTGCTTGACCGTTTGTTCCCACTAGAGAACGGTTCACATAAAGAAGTAACAGCTTACGTAATCGACTACCGTCATGTAATGGCGTACTTCAAAGACGGCAGCCACAGCGGTCTAAAACACTCTAAGCACTTTGTGGCTTACACTGGTGAAAAAGAAGACCCAGCATCAATCCTGTTTAGAGATGGCACAGGTAGCCATGTAGAAGTGACCTTTGGCAATCATAAAGGCACAGGTTGCGTAGAGCTTATCGATATTGAAGATATCCAGCTTGAGACGTGCACCATGTTTCCAACGGCAATGACTGAGATTGCAGCTATGCGCCACTGGATCAGCGTGGTTAAAGGCGACGAAAAAGGTAAACCTAGTGCATGTACTGAGCAGAAAGAGTACACAGCAAAAAATGGTGACGATTACCAACTAGAACGTTGCTACACCATGACTCGATAACCACAAGCAGTACAACGAAAAAAGGATACCGAAAGGTATCCTTTTTTTATGTTTGTTTTGGCGTTAGAAATGAAGTTGAATCACTGATGTTACAACTGCACCTGGGCGACGAACACCTTCAATTTCAACTTTAATTTCACGCTCAATTTCTAACCCTTTACGGATAGGCGTTACTTTAGACAAAGTACTAACCGCACGTACGCGGTTATCCGATTTCACAGGGTATGGGAAACGAACCTGATTAAGACCGATGTTGACGACCATCTTAGCTGTTGGGAACAAGTTGTTCTCTGGATCGACACTATCAGTCAACTTAGGCAATAACGCCAGAGTAAGGAAACCGTGCGCAATTGTAGTCTTGAACGGTGACTCAGTAGCAGCACGTTCTGGATCGGTATGGATCCACTGCATATCTTCGGTCACTTGACCAAACTGGTTAATTCGCTCTTGCGAGATATCCAGCCAGTCGCCAGTATGAATGACTTCACCAATCTTAGACTGTAACTCAAGGTACACTTTTTGAGCTTCAGGCTTTAACTCGATTGTTTGTGGCGTCGGAGTAGTTGGCGTTTCTAGCGGATGCTGTAACTCGTCGTTAACTGCGGGAATGTGAAAATCACGCAGACGAGTAAACAGGTGGCGGTTATGAGCCTTATTAACAATTTCACCCCAGTATTCGCGTACAGTGGGAGACATCCACTGCATAAACTCAGAATGCTGTTTAGAAATTGATTCACCACGATGTTTAAATAAGTCAGCGACTTTCATGAAAACCTCAGAAATAGATCACGTTACTCGGTTAATTCCGTAATTTTGAAACAGTTCACACTATTGTGCAACGACTTTCGGGCGTACAACTGTTGTCTGAAAGTGGTATTTCTTATTAAAAACATAAACTTATAAATAAAACACTATTTTATTACAAAACTAACAATAGAGCTTTTATCCCATAGATTCCGCCCTTTTTAGTGGCTTTCTGTTGGATACTGCCTCAAAAACTGTTTAGTTTCTCAGCAGTTAAACCATAGTGAGTGAATTAATACTTTACAAGTAGCAGGGCAATACCTAATATACGCCACGCAACGGAGAGATGGCTGAGTGGTTGAAAGCACCGGTCTTGAAAACCGGCATACGTTAATAGCGTATCTAGGGTTCAAATCCCTATCTCTCCGCCACATTCTTGAAAAAAGCCTTTGATTATCAAAGGCTTTTTTCGTATCTGACGCCTAGAAATGTCACCTAACACGATAGGTGATACATAGGTATTTGATAAAACTGGCTTCTGGCGTGTACTACACACGTAATGCCACCTCTGTTTTTCTACAAAACTCCCATGACTTTCCAAAGGAAGTTTGCTGGTTATGTGCGTGCTATTTGGTTGCTCTGTTTAGTTGCAGTAAATCCCATTTGTTCCCATAAAGATCTTGGAACACCACAACTGTGCCGTATTCTTCAACGCGTGGCTCTTCATTAAATACCACACCATTTGTTTTCATTAGCTCGTAGTCTCGCCAGAAATCATTAGTTTGCAGGAACAAGAACACGCGACCACCCGCTTGATTTCCTACTGCTTGCGTTTGTTCTGGCGTACTCGCTTGAGCTAAAAGCAAGTTCGTGCCATTGGAATTTGGAGGAGAAACTTGAACCCAGCGTTTACCATCACCTAAGTCAGTATCTTCAACCAGTGTGAATTGAAGCTTTTGAGTATAGAACGCAATAGCATCGTCGTAATTTTCGACAACTAGAGCGATGTTTCCGATTTGCTGCTGAACCGTTTTGGACATGATGATTTCCGCTATTTCAAAAGGTTGATTGTAATCCTTTTTAAGACTTTTCGAGAAAGCAAATCACTCCGTGTGAAGAAATGAATGCCGTATAAACCAGCTTTCTACAGGCCGCTTTTACCACCAACCCTATACCAAACACGCCGAAAAAATAGCTCGGATAAGTCATCAATCTAAGGATTGCGTTTCGTCTCGAGTTCTAGAGCTATACTCAACTTGTAATGTGAATTCCATTTTTCAGAGTTGGGCTGCGCAGCAGTACAACGTAGTCATACGCGGGTAAAGGAATCATCAACCAATGACGATAGATAATTGGCCACTGAGGAAAAAGCTCCGTTCAAACTTCTTTCTGTATTTATTCTGCTTTCTGATCGCAATCATGACCTCATTAATTGGTTTTAACCAAGTCAACAAACTGTTTAATGAAGTGGCAAGTGACTCAGTACCTGACATCATTGCAATCCTAGAGCTAAAGTCGCTATCGAAACGCCTATTTGCCGAGATTCAAGGCTTTGTGGCGACGGGTGATGAAGAAGAAGTAGAGGAGTTCAAAGAGACTAATAAATTGTTTGATCAGTGGCTTGAACGTTGGACGGTTAACCAAACTGATTTGACGGAGTTAGGTCTTAAGCAGCGCATGGGAGAGCATAAAAAAAAGCTCAGTGAGTATGCGCGACAAATTTATTCACTTGAACACCAAAAAAGGGTCCTAATCGCTGATTTCGAACTATTGCAGCACTACATTTGGCAAGAGACGGAAGGGCATGATGACGAAATAGAGCATCAGTTGTACAACTATCTTCCTCTCTATTACCACCAACTATACAACGCTATATTGTGGCACACTGGAGAGCTAGACAGTGATGATGAGGAAAGCCGGCTTGAGCAACTTCCTAAAGAAGAAGCAAGCCTTGACGAACTGAGCCGCTCGATTGCCAATCTGGCTCCAAAGATAGATTCCCCCCAGTTATCAGCGTCTATTTTGCAACTGACTCTGACCGCTCAGAAACTTATTGAAACCAATGATTCCATTCGAGAGACACTAGAATCAGTCGAAGAGTATGAAGAAGAGATCTTAGAAACAATCGACCAGGCGGTTTCCATCCAAACCGATGAAGTCGCGAAAGCTTTTGCACTTGCGGCAAGTGCGGTTGATAAGTTTATGGTGATTATATTCATGATTGGGATTATCAGTGTTCTATTGAGCCTTTACATATTCCGCTATGTGGCTAATTCGATAACTGTCCGACTCTCGACGCTGATTAACTCCGTTAACAAGGTGACAGAAGGACATCTGAATAGTCGAACGAGAATTCGCGGCGATGATGAATTCGGCTTGCTCGGTATTCGTTTCGACAAGATGACTCAAACACTCAGTGAAACCACTGTGTCGAAAGAGTTCCTCGATAACATTTTAGAAAGTATGACAGAGAGCCTTATCGTGACATCTAAGTTCGGTGATATAGAAGTGGTCAACGATACGGCGCTGAAGATGTTAGGTTATAAAAGAGAGGAGTTAATAGGGAAGAATATCGCCATCTTGATTGATGACGGGCTGGATACGCTTCGTGATATCTTAGAAAACTCGAATGCACAGCTAAGATCAGAAAGCCGTTACGTAACCAAATCTGGGGAGTTGATTCACGTGATGCTATCAAGTTCTCATTTGTTAAATGAAAACGGGGAGTCTCTTGGCTTAGTGTTTGTCGCAGCAGATGTCCGTCCACTGAAACAAATCCAGCAACAGTTAGAGCAAACGAATATCGACTTGCAAGCGACACAATCTCAATTGATTCAAGCGAGCAAGCTTGCCTCGATTGGCGAACTATCCGCAGGGGTTGCCCATGAGCTTAATCAACCATTAATGGTCATCCGAAACGGTGGGCAAATGCTAGAGAGAAAGCTCAAAAAGGGAACACTGGATGATGCTAATCTGAATAAGTACATTGAGTCTGTGCTAGCGAACTCCAAAAGGATGATGAAAATCATCGACCATTTAAGAATCTTTTCTCGACGTTCATCGACTGATTTTGAACCGGTTGACGTCAATAAAGTGATCAATGACAGCTTCTATTTGGTGAGTGAGCAGCTACGACTTCATGACATAGCCGTCGATATTCATCTTGCCGATCCAACTCCTTGGGTGCTTGGTGAGGCAAACCAATTGGAACAGGTGATTCTAAATCTTGTTAGCAATGCTCGGGACTCACTCGATTCTTATAGAACAGACAACAAAAGGCTCACGATAACGACACGTTTATCTCAGGAGGATGGTGCATTTGCAGAGATTTTAGTGGCCGACAATGGGCATGGTATACCTGAAGACGTCGCTAAACTCATCTTTGACCCATTTTACACAACCAAAGAAGAGGGCAAGGGTACGGGGCTTGGGCTATCGATTTCATATGGAATTATCAATGATCATAAAGGAGTGATAGATATTGCTCAAACCAGTGAAGATGGCACAACGATGAGAATTAGGCTGCCTATACTTAATACTAAGTAATGGTTTTATTAGTTAAGGGATTGTTGTGAATGAACGAATTCTACTTGTTGATGATGAACCTGAGATTAGAGAGATACTTGCGGATCTGCTAGAGGACGAAGGTTATAGCGTTGTACAGGCTGAAGATGGTGAAATTGGTTTAACGATTTTCATGTCTCAAGATATCGATCTCGTCATTACTGACGTTCGCATGCCAAATAAAAGTGGTATTGAGCTACTCAAAGATATTAAGCAATCAGGTAAAGACGTTGATGTCATTATTCTTACTGGGCAAAGTGATGAGTTAACCGCTATTGATTGTTTACGAGCAGGTGCTTACGACTATTTGCTTAAGCCGATTGAGGAACTAGATATCATGGTCTCCTCAGTTAGGCGTTCGATAGAAAAGCGATGGCTAACAAAACAAAATCAAGAATTGATGAAGCGGTTAGAAGATTTGGCGGTCAGGGACCCACTAACGGGTCTATATAATATGCGGCCGTTTTATCAGTTTATTAATTCAGAAATTGAACACTCAAAAAATGAATCTCATCCACTTGGTATCCTTTTTATTGATATCGACTATTTTAAAAAAATAAACGACAACTATGGACATGTTTTTGGTGACCAAGTACTGAAGAAGTTTGCCAATTTATTGAAAGCCAATTTAAAAGAAACCAAAAAATTCTTTCGCTATGGAGGTGAAGAGTTTGTTGTCATGTTACCCAAAACAGATGCAGATACCATGAGAACCACGGCTCTAAATCTTCTTGAAGTCGTACGTGAAGCAGAATTCGAATACGACGGAGAGAAGGCGTACATCACGGTTAGCATTGGTGGTGCTATCTATCCCTCCGATGCAACTGACCAAAAAACATTAATTCAATCTGCCGACAGAGCTCTTTATGTTGCAAAAGAGTCAGGACGAAACTGTTACGTGACGGCAGAAAAGCACCAAGTTTATAGATAAGACGTCGGTGACATTATTCAGTGCTTCTATTGAGTACCTATTTAACGATTTTCGATAACTAGAAAATAGATTCTACAACCCAGTTAAGTTGCATACCTTTTCGTATGTAATGGAGTGATTATTAATAGTAATCGCAAATGTTAGTCTGAGTTATAAAATTAACCAGTGGTGTGCATACGCCGTTGGTGATGCTTTATAGAACAATACTCACTGCTCACAATCCCATATTGCCAGTTTTCCCCAATCCCGCATCAATACGAACGTTGAAATTTGGATAATCGCATATTTAATTGGATAAATCTGATTTTAAGGTTGCCCAAGTCCCTTGGGATTAGATAAAAATGTCAATTAAATGTGCTAGATAACAAGTTGTAACAATCTTTGTTTGGCTGTTACATTGGGCTTATGTCAAAAAACGATTAAATCATAGCTAAAACCATAAATATTTATAATTATTCCGCTATGAATCATTTTTTAATGGATGCATCTAGGAGGGATGAATGATTACGTCCAAACGTAAGCTCTGTGTAGGAGGTAATAATGTTGTATTTATTTAATTTAGGCAGCCAAGGAACATATAAATTAGTACTTAATGGTCATCTACTGTACGGCGTAAATGAAGAATGCAAAACGATGGAGTTTTGTCTCAACGATAAAGAGCGCTTTGTCCTTGAATATCTTGTTCAACATGCATCATCAGAGCATCCTTCAACGGCGAGAGATATCGAAGTCGCCTATCAGAACGAGTTTGCAGATGAATTTGGGCTTTATAGCCTGAAAAACACGATTGCATCGATTAGAAAGAAGTACAAGTTGATTACCGATAGTTACGGCATCGAAAGGCCTAATGAATTGATTAACAACGTCTTTAAAAAGGGGTATTACATAAACGTTGATGTACTTGATAGTATCTCAAAGAACAAGCAACTCAATTTCGACATAAATAACTACAAACTTAATACAGTGTCGATGCTGCGGTTGTACGTAAGGCTTTATCACCTGAGTATTATCAATAAAGTTGCTAAGTTGGCGGCAACTTCAACACTGATGATCATCTTTTTATATATGCTTCAGATATCAAACATTGAGTCGATGCTGAATAAGTACAAGGACAATACCAATTTTGTTTCTGAAGAAATTATGGCTTATGGATGCGATGGCGAGCAGAACGTAGAAATCTTCAGCCAGTCACTCAATCTGGACTCAGCGATACTTATTAGCAAAGGAAATCACTGCTTAATAGATCGCGAAACAGTACGGTTGATAGATGATAAAGAAGAGTTCCATCGTTTACTAGAGCAGCCGCAGTTTGTTTATACCCTCAGAACCAATGCGCAAGGAGCTGAATTTTACGCGCGTATTTCTCGTCATTCGTTAGAAAGTCGTTACGGCAATACTCTGCTTCCTTTTTTAGTTGATTCTATACATATCAACACCGAGTTAGGAAAGCTGCTATCGACGGGTGAACCGGGGACTTTTCAAGTCTACGCAAATAGTTTTCGTGAAGGTGCTGAGATCGTCTATTACAGCAACGGAATCATCTATGAGTGGTTAATAGCATTCTTACTGCTATCGGTTGTATTTTACATGCGCAATATTGTTAGTTTTTTCCATTTTGTCGGCACTTGGATAGGGCTTAAATATAAACTAGAAGTGGTTTTGGACACTGAGAAAGACCGACCGATTTATTATGAGATCTTAACTCGCGTCAAAAGAGGTTCTCCTCTCGAATACATTAACCATATTCGACGTTCTCAATTGGTTGTATTCCATACTATTTTAACGGTTCGTGCGATTGAAAAAGCTCAAAAAGATGGTGTGACAAATAATTACGGTATCAACTTATGCCCAGTTGCTCTGGGAGGAAAGCAATTTCCTATATTGGAGAGGTTTCTAAGCCGATTAGAAGCAAATGAAGTGATATTGGAGATCACAGAAAACTCCAGTGTTCCTTATTCTAAAGAGATAATAGATAACATTTTATACCTGAAATCTATGGGTTTTATTATTGCACTTGATGATTTTGGAACAGGAAATAACAACGTTGAAATGGTGAAAAAGATCCAGCCAAATTATCTTAAGATTGACAAGGAATTTTTAGTAGGCATAGAAGAGGATAGTTCTTCGATCGAGATTTTAAATAATCTATCGAATATCGGTCATATTTCTGATTCAAAGATAATTCAAGAGGGTGTTGAAACTAACAGTCAAAGACATCTTCTATCAAAGCTAGGTTATACCTATCAACAAGGGTATCTGTATAGCGCAAATTAGTCGATTGCACGTAAGGGAGGGGGTGTGAATTTAGACTTTCTATTTGGTGGGTTAGAGGCGAACAGCACTCACAAACCAAATGCATGCGTCAAGTGCAGCAGTAAGATTATCAGTGGGGGTTTTGCTGATTCTATATGCCTTGACTGCCGTAAAACCGAGGCTTATGTGAATGAGTTTAGGGGTAACTGTCCAGAAGCGGTGCTGACCGCAATGTTCAACTTAGATGTCTGCAAACGGCGAATTGCTACTATTTTCGAACAAGAAAAATTGGGTGTAGAGCTAGATTTAGCCGTTGTGTTCGATATTGAAACAAAGATACAGCAAGTACTCATTCTATTAGAAGAAGTACCGGACAAAAGTGAACCAGTAAAGCATATCTATATTAGCTGTGCTGAAATTAGAGATTTGATCAATAGCCGAAATATTCTTTCTGCGGTGAGTTGATAGCATATAAATTTTCACATGGATGTTACTTCATGAAATATAAATTTCAAAATATTCCTATTTTGTATCAGGTTCTTGCACCTGTTGCGTTGGCGATTGTTTTATTTGTCGTTGCTGTTGCATTGGCAAATAATAAATTGAGCAATACATTAACTAACTCCCAGCTTTCTTACGATACGGTAGAGTATTCAACTTATGTACAAGAAGCGGAGAGGATTGTTTGGCGTTTTCGTATGGCGGCGAATCAAACCCTCGCGGGAGACAAGGAGTGGGACGCTTTTTATCAAGAGTTAGCAGAGCATTTAAAACTACTCACGACGCATTTTACCAGCCTTAGATCATCGTATGTATTTAATAGTAGTGCGGAAAACCTGGTCAATACCATTGAAACGGGGGTCGCAGATTACGAAAAACAGATGAAGGAAATCCACAACCTCAAAACACAAGTTGATAGAGAGTATTCATCGTTGCCGTGGATTTACGAGAAAATTAATCAAACGGATGCGTCGATTGTATCCAATAGTACGCTTTCCGAGATGGATAGACAGAAATGGTTCACCGCCAAAGAGCAGCTGTTTGTCGAGTCTACGCAGGTTCAAACGTACTTTGGTGAGTTAATGCAGCGATATGATGTGAAAACTCAGGCCAAGCTCGACAGAGCGTTATCAAAGCTAGGTCAGGTGATTTCTGATTTGGACAATCCGATAGTGGAGCGAAATATTAGCAATGTACTTAAAGATTACCTAGCCTCGGTTGACCGAATCAACAGCATTAACAGGCAAATATTTGCTAAGGAAGAGCAACTTGCTGCTTTGGGGTTATCACTGCGTCAGAGTGTCAGCACGTTATCGAGTCAGGCGGAAGAGCGAGTAGAGTCTGCTTCTGAACAGAGCTTAGTGTTGATCAGTGAAACGCAGTCGATGCTTACCTTAGCCGTGATTGCCGCGTCGGCGCTGGCTGCATTAGGGGGGTATCTGTGCGCAAGTCGAATCAAAGTGAACTTAACGCGATTACAAGTGGTGATCGAATCCGTTGCTCGTGGCGAGTTGTATAGTAAAGTCAATGTTGACGCAACTAACGAGATCGGCGTGCTATGCAAAAATACCGATAGTACTATCGACTCTCTAAACAGTACGGTCGGAAACCTTCGTAATGTTGGAATGGAGGTTTCGTCTTCGGCGACTGAACTCGTGTCAGTAATGACAGAACTCGAAGCCAATGCCAATGAGCAACGTGTTCAAGTCGAGTTGATTGCCTCTGCAATTACTGAACTGGCAACGAGTTCGACTCAAGTGGCGGCTTCCGCTGCGTCTGCTGATCAAAACGCAAAGGCTGTCATTGATATTACAAATCAAGGTGTGGAACTTGCGCAAAATGGTGTGCATCTATCCGAAGAGCTGTGTTCAGAGTTACAACAAACATCTAATGTCGCGTCGAGCTTAGAGGAGCTATCCAATAATGTTTCTAGCTTCGTAAACATGATCGAGAATATCGCAGAGCAGACGAACTTATTAGCACTGAATGCAGCAATTGAAGCGGCTCGTGCAGGTGAAAGTGGTCGAGGATTTGCTGTCGTAGCAGACGAGGTTCGCGTTCTGGCGCAGAAAACCTCTGAAAGTACTGGCTCAATCCAAGATTTGGTTAACACGCTGCAAGTAAGAGCAAAAGACATGATGTCGTCAGTGGATCGTTGCGTAGAAAAAGTCGTTGCGACCTCGGATATCAACAAACAAACCAGTGCCCAACTGTTAACTATTTCGGATGAAGTTGCGCACATTTCGATGAATAACAGCGAAATGTCTGCCGCAGCAGATGAGCAAAGCCGTGCGATCACATCAATGAACGAAAACATTGCCTCCATTGATTCTGCGATTGCACAAAACGCAACAGGAGTTACTCAAAGTACCGAAGCCGCATCGTACCTATCGCAATTGTCAGAGAACCAAAGCCACCAACTACAGTTCTTTAAGTTAGACGCGGCCAGCTAATTAATGGATAGGGTAGTGAGTAACACAACTGTTAGGGTTACAATACCTGCCTTACATCCCAAGTGGATCATTGAGTCAACTTCTCTGGCTAGTGAAAAATGGAGTATTAATGAGAGTATTGGTGACAGGCTCGGCGGGAAGAGTAGGTCGTGCTATCTATATCAAATTAATGAAAACTCATGATGTGGTTGGTCTAGATAAGGTTCCTTGTTCGACGGTCAGTTTTGTTGGCGATATACGAGATAGCAAACTCATTCGACATGCTCTCAAAGGGGTTGATGCGATTATCCATACCGCTGCGTTACATGCCCCTCATGTCGGTTTAATGTCTGATGATGAGTTTCAGAGCATCAATGTGGATGCGACTGAGCAACTGGCTCTTGAAGGCATCAAGGCTGGAATCAAGCAGTTTGTTTTCACTAGTACTACCGCTCTATATGGATATGCATCTACACCTGAAGGTATGGCGGGTTGGATAGATGAACAGGTAAAGCCTCAACCAAAATCAGTTTACCACCGAAGCAAGATTGCTGCAGAGAACAAACTGTATGAGATTTCAAATCTGTTTGGACTTCCTGTCACCGTGTTACAGATGTCGCGCTGTTTCCCCGAATCTGCTGACTTGATGGCAATATATCGATTGACACGAGGCATTGATGCCCGTGATGTCGCATCTGCCCATTTGTGCGCTATCGAAAAGCGTTTAAATGGATTTCATCGATTTATCGTTTCTGGTGCTACACCTTTTCAGCAAAGTGATTGTGTCGGACTTACTCATGATGCGACTGAGGTGATACTGCGTCGTTGTCCAGAAATTGCTCAAGCATTTGCGCAGCGGGGATGGGCGTTACCGCCAAGTTTGGATCGCGTCTATGATTCATCCAGAGCTCAAAAAGTATTGGGATGGTCACCGACTTATGGGTATGAAAACGTTCTGATTATGCTGGACAGCGAGAGTTCTGAGGTGTTGCCAAGTATTAGCACACAGTGAGCGAATACACTGGTATGAGTATTCTCAATACCAGTGTATAACCCATTATCAGCCTTGTGACTTTGCTAGATAGGAACGCATTTCCTGTTCGGGTACCATGCCACCGCCGGTTGCCCATACGAGGTGAGTCGCGTTGCTCATAACGGAATTGTCAAACTTCATTCTCAGCCGATATTCATGATTGTTTGTCACTACGATTGGTCCCATCATGCCAGCTAACGCCGATGGTTCGAGCTGGATATTTTCATGTTGGTTGAGTTGACCCAACAGTTGGTACATACGTTCATCCGTTACCGTGAAATAGCCATCGATCATCCTTTCCATCGCTCGTCCAACAAAGCCGGACGCGCGACCGACAGCTAAGCCGTCCGCGGCGGTTATGTTATCAATCCCGATATCTTGGACGCTGATTTTGTCGTGGAGTCCAGTATGGACCCCAAGAAGCATACATGGGGAGTGGGTGGGCTCAGCAAAGATGCAATGTACATGGTCTCCGAACGCCATTTTTAGACCAAAGGCAACACCACCAGGCCCTCCACCGACACCACAAGGTAGGTAAACAAACAAAGGATGTTGCTCGTCGACGACGATACCTTGTTGATCAAATTGTGCCTTCAAACGCTCACCAGCGACGGAATAGCCCAAAAATAGAGTTTGAGAGTTTTCGTCATCAATGAAGAAGCAATTAGGGTCACTTTCAGCTTCTTTTCTACCTTGTTCCACCGCGACACCGTAATCCTGTTCGTACTCCACGACATTGACTCCGTGATCTCGCAGCTTATCTTTCTTCCACTGGCGGGCGTCAGCAGACATATGCACCGAGACAGAAAATCCTAACTTGGCACTCATGATACCGATAGACATTCCAAGGTTACCGGTAGATCCTACCGCAATGCTGAACTGGCTGAAAAACTGACGAAAAGATTCGTTCAGCAGTAGGCTGTAATCATCAGATTTTGTTAGCAAGCCTGCGTCAATTGCGAGCCTTTCAGCATGCGTCAATACTTCATAAATGCCGCCTCTGGCCTTGATCGATCCAGAAATGGGTAAGTGGCTATCTTTTTTAAGGAGCAGATGACCTGCGATGCTGGTGTTAAATCGTCGTTCAAGTTCCATTTTCATGGCAGGTATGGAAACCAGTTCAGATTCGATAATGCCTTGTGCTGGCGCTGTTTCTGGAAAGGCTTTGGCAAGGTAAGGAGCAAAGCGTAGTAATCGCTCACTTGCATCTTGAATATCCATCGCATCAAGTCCGACATGCGGTAGCGCTTTCTCGACAGAAGTAATCGAAGGATTAAACCAAGATGTTTCGTTGAGCGCGATAAGCTCTTCGACGAGCGGGTATTGTTGGATAAGCGGATCAATCTGGAATGTCATTACATTACCTTGCTTGTTTGAGAATGTTGCCCTTTACAGACACTCTAGTGGTCTGCCGACAGACTTATTACCAGAATACTACCTTATTTTTGCCGGTCTCTTTTGCTTGATACAAGGCTTTATCTGCTCGTGCTAATACGACGCCGATATGTGAATCTTGCGGTTGATACTCGGCCACACCAATGCTAACGGTGGAGGCAATATCTTGCTGGTTACAGATGACATGATTGCTTTCAATTGTACAGCGAATTCGTTCAGTTAGGTGCTGCACCTGATCGTAAGGAGTGTTAGTCAAAATTAGGGCGAACTCCTCGCCTCCAATTCGCGCCACGACATCCGATTTGCGAGTAACGGAAGTGATACTCGCAGTGATGTTTCTGATGACCTGATCACCGACCGCATGACCATAGTTGTCATTGACTCGTTTGAAGTTATCAATATCAATCATCACAATCGTATAGGGCAAAGCAGTACGCTTAGTTTGATTGTGGATCAACTCACCGAGTTCAAAGAATTCGCGGCGATTGCTGATTCCGGTCAGTTCATCCACTCGCGCTCTTTTTTCTGCTTTCTGGCACAAAATGGAAAGTTCTTGAGTGCGTTCTGCGACTTTTGTTCGAGCAGTTCTCTTTGTCGAGAAAGGGCGATTTTTACTTTCCTGAGGCTACGGACATAAATGGTCAGTGCGACTAACAACGACGTTAGGATGGTAAAGAATAAAGTGAAAAGGATGAAAGCGTTAGGATGATCTTTCCAAATAGGAAGAGGTTTGAATCGCACTACTGAATTGGGATCGATTTTGTGTTCGTAGCCCCAGCGGATGAGTTCATTCCAGTCATAAATCAGCTCAAAACCATCACTAGACAACTCAATCGGCAGGTTGTTGACGATATTTATCGACGCTTCTCCAGCCATCATGCCAAGCTGAGTAGGTGAGTGCAGATAGCCGCCAACGGTTCCGAAACCTAATTCAGATACGGAGGTGGAAAAAAGTGGGGCGTTGGCCACGTCACGCAGTTTTTTCATAACTTCAACAGGAGAGAGTCCTCTGCCGTTTGATTCACGATAAATAGGGGTATAAAAAATAGCGCTATTACTGGGTATTTCTGACACGGCTTCCTGTAAAGAAGACAAATCCATATTAACGAGCGTCTTATAGGGCGTATCCGCTAGGTCGAGTTCGTTGGATATATTGCTCAATCTATGTTGATCACTGGGATTTATTGAGTCGCCAACAACAAATACTTGTACAGGCGTAGCTAGGCGCAGTGCCTCTTTAACGATGAGAGAATAGTTTATTGTCGTTTCGATTCTGATTACATCGTCAGAGCTATTTGGGAGCCGATTTTGGGATTGAATCAGAATTCGTTTGGATGAAGGAAAGAGATCAGGATAGGAAAGAGAAAAATCAGAGGCTGCGGGTCCAGCAGAAATAAATAAATCGGGCTGCTTGCTGCCAAATTTCGCTTTCAGATAGTTGAACATGGCCTCTCGCTGTTTCATCTCTTCAAATCGGCCGGCGTCCAAGTGGTCGGTATAAAATACAACGGGTAATTTACTTTGATTCAAGTGATTAGTCAGACCTTCAGCAACCGCACCAGTCCAAGCCGAGTTGTAGGATCCTGATCCTAGGAAAAAGACCGTAATGGGAGACGCGTAACAGGGTATTGCCGATAAGAAAGAGGCAATAACTAGCGCGTAAATAGTGAATAATCTCTTAGTGAGTTCCATAGTTATTACAATTACCGTCCATTGGAATTGAATAGCCTTCGAAACATCGACAGGCACGAAAATATCGTGTTATCGAATAGGGCTCCATATAATTCAAATTAGCACATCTGTGTCAGAGGCTACTGAGAACTTTTGCATTCATTGAGGTATCTCAAGAAAGGGATGATTTTATGGGTGATGAGTGGTTGGTCAATAACTCATTAGAGGTATTTGCTCTGCACGACTTTGGTGCAAAAAGGCTTATCTTTCCACTAGTTACCTTGAGCTATCTATTTTTAGCCGAGAGTAAATGGCTAACGAGAAAGGTAAAGACAAAATGATTACCATGAGTGGAATGCTCTCTCCGATGTGGCGTTTTGCACTCGGAGAGAGTTATAATCCGTCAGGATAGAGCCCGTTATTTCGTGTGGAAAATCTGCTCGGTTTCCAGTGCGGTCATGGCACGGATTTGGCGCCAAACGTAGTAGAAAATGCCGAACATCATTAGCATGCTTGGAATCGCGATAATGGGATAGCTGTAAAGTGTCAGTTTACCTAACTCTTCATTGAATTCAGGTGTTCCTGCGGGGCTTGTTACAATCCAAGTTGCAAGGAAGTAGTTCATTGCCGATGAGAAGGCGAATGTACTAGCGAATAGATAGTTTGATGACATCAAGCAGCGTTCGAATGCTTGTGTTTTATTATTCTCTTTTAAGCGCTCAGTGATCAGTTCTAGGTTGAGTACGGTGTCATTTAGAACCATCTTCTGCATAAATGGGTAGCGAGTAAAGGTTGAACCTAGCACGGCCAAACCGATCAGGCCTGGAATTAAAGCCTCTTTAAGTGCTAACCAACGAGTATCGAGTTCGAGCAGACCGATCCCCCCCGTTAATAAAACACTGACAAAGCCAAGCGCTGCGATAAAGTTAAATTTCTTATTGCGAATCAGATCCATGGCGCCATAAGCAATCGGAAACGCCAGAGCAACAACCAACGCCATCGCCGTTCCTAAATGTTCGTCACCGCTGAATTTCATTAAAATAAATGACGGTATGACGACGTTAAATAAGATTTCGAATAGAGGATTCGATTTTTTTTGGGTGGTGCTGTTCATAATTTTCTACTGACTCTATAGGGCTGGCTTACATACAAATTTCGAATGGGAGTGTTCATTGTATGAGGTCAGATGTAAAGCACTAAAGTACCAGTTATGTAACGACTTATGAAAGAGACGCGATCAAAACCTGACGTCATTAGCTTGATTATTATAGCGTGATGCTAGGTTAGACGCGGTTATGGAGGGGGCGGTGATGATAAAGAGATATTGTCGCATATTCGCTCTTTTGGGGACTATCAGGCTGTTCAATAATGGCGAGAACGTCGTCAAATGAGGAGTTATTTAGCCTAATTTCACATTTACACTCCCATCTCGGCGTTAATGCTCTATAATCAGCGACCGTAATTTGGGTTACGCTTTAAATTTGTCGTTAGCTTTAGGAACAAGATATGTCATTTGCATCACAAAACTTTTCTCCAGAAATCGTGAAAGCTCTTACTGAGTGTGGGTATGAGAAACTCACTCCAGTTCAGCAACAAGCGATTCCTTTAGCTCGCCGTGGACATGACATCCTAGCTAACGCACAAACGGGTACGGGTAAAACAGCCGCGTTTGCTTTGCCTATCGTTCAGAATATCCTTGATAGTGCCAAATCCGCTAACCGCCACCAAACGCGTGCCGTTATCTTAACGCCGACACGCGAACTGGCGGAACAGGTTGCGACAAACATCCAAGATTACACAAAGTACACCGACATCAAGACCGTTGCGATCTTTGGTGGCAAGAAAATGGCAACTCAGCAGAAAGCCCTTGAAGCAGGTGTCGATGTGCTTGTTGCTACGCCGGGTCGTCTGATTGAGCACATTGAACTCAACAACGTTTCTTTGGCTAACCTAGAGTACCTAGTATTCGATGAAGCTGACCGCATGTTAGACATGGGTTTTATCGCTTCGATCGAAAAGATCATGGCTGGCGTAACCACTAAACCTCAGACTATGCTTTTTTCTGCAACTTTCTCAGCGCAGATGAACAAGCTGGCAGGTCAGATTCTACGTCAACCAAAACGCGTTTCCGTTGCTCGCGAGAACGTCACTGCTGACACCATTGCGCACGTTGTTTACCCGGTAGAGCAAGAGCGCAAGCGAGAGCTATTGTCGGAGCTTATTGGCCGTAAGAACTGGAAACAGGTGTTGGTTTTTGTTAACTACAAAGAGACGGCAAACGAGCTTCTTAAAGAGCTGAAGCTTGATGGTATTAAAGCCGTGCTTTGTCATGGTGATAAAGCGCAGAGTGCCCGTCGCCGTGCGCTGGAAGAATTCAAAACAGGTAAGGCTCGCGTGATGATCGCGACTGATGTTGCTGCTCGTGGTCTTGATATTCAGAACTTACCTCATGTTGTGAACTTTGATATGCCATTTTTGGCTGAAGACTATGTTCACCGCATTGGCCGTACGGGGCGTGCTGGTCAGCGTGGTAATGCGGTATCGTTCGTTAACCGTGAAGAAGAGCTAACGCTTCAACAGGTGGAAACCTTAATTGGTCAACGTATCTACCGTAAAGAGCTAGAAGGTTATGAGCCTAAGAACCGCGACGCTCTAATAGAGAAAATGCACACCAAACCTGCGTTTAAAAACCGTAAAACGCGTACTAACAATCCAAGTGATGCCAGTCAGGGTGAAGCGGAGCGCCGCTCACGTCTACGCCGAATGATTCGCAACAAAAACGGTAAATAGTAAAAAAGGAGCCTTTCGGGCTCCTTTTTTGTTTTGAGTGCGAGGCTATCGCTACTGTTTGCGTAACTGATAACTCTCAGCCAGCTCACCTTTAACGCGTTCGCCATTCATGTCGAGCTTGAACAAGACATTCTCACCGACGAAGTATTGATTTGCGCCACTTTCACTTTCTAGGGTGACGGTATTGCCTTTGTCATTCCAGTGGAATTGACCTTGCGACTCGATATATCCGTCTTCTTTACCTAGATAGGTCTGCGTTGCAGTGTAACTTCCATCGTGATTCAAAGTAATATGAGTCTCAATGCCACTGCAGTCAGCACAAGGTAAAATACCGACATAAGTTCCGTTCCAGTCTAATGCGTTGTTCGCTGTGTGCGCGCTATCTGCTGGTGCATCTAGTATGACTTCTGCTTGAGCTTCAGCAACAGGTTGAGCTGCCTGTGGTGGTTGTTCGTCTTGGCAACCAGCCAGCACAAATAGGGTACCAGTTAATAGAAATAGAGCCTTTTTCATATTCAGTTCCTTTACCTACGGGGGAGTGTGTCTATCATATCTCTCCGCCGATCCAACTCGTCAGTAGCAGGTGAGATTTCCGTTAAGGTTATTTGGCGTTCTGGTCAGTTTCTTGTCCGAGTAACGTGTGCATTGCATCAGCGTCGTCTCAGTGGCGTTAGCAGATGTTTTCCCAGCACATTAATCAACGCTCCCGTGACAATCAAACCGCCGCCCAAAAATGTCCAGACAGATGGGACTTCATCGAATAACCACACCCCAAGTAGAGCCGAGAACACGATCTGAACATAGGAATAGGCAGAAGCTTTTCCCGCAGCTTGAGTTTGCATCGCTTTGGTTAGCCCATATTGACCGATCTGGGTGAAAATACCGACGAGAACTAAGACGAGCAGCAGTGGCAGGCTTGGCCAGATAAAGTCTTGCCACATTAGAACCAGCGATGTTGGCAACGCCATCAAGGGAAAGTAAAAGATAATGACGGAGCTATCTTCTGTTTGACTTAGTTTGCGAACAATCACGTAGGCGATAGAACTGCCCATGGCTCCAAGCAAAGCGGTGGTGACACTAAAGATAGGCAGTTGGTAATCTATGCTGCTGCTAAGGCTTGGCTGAACCATTGCCCAGAGACCCGCCAGACAGAAAGCGATACAGATCATGGTCGATTTCTGAATCGACTCTTTTAGGAACATGAGACCTAACAAAGCGGTAAAGACGGGATGAACGTATTGAAGAATGGTCGCTTCTGCCAAAGGCAATGTGGTCACAGAGTAGTAGACACACATTAACGAAAGAGTGCCCACAAAGCCTCTGAGTAGGAGCAAAGGCTTATTGTTACCCCATACAGAGAGATGTTTTCGTTTGATATCCGCATAGCTGATGATCAAAGACACCAGTGCACGCGCCGCGACGATTTCAAACAGCGGGATACCATGATTGCTAACGTACTTCACGCAGGCTGACATTAGTGCAAAGCCAAGCGCTGAAAGAAGCATAAAGCGAACCCCAACAGGGATCTGAGTAAAATAGCGGTTTGGCATAATAGTCATCGCATTAAATAGATTAGGGACGAAGAACTTTGTTTACGGAGATTTTTAACGATATTCCGAAATCAACATCGCTTTGGTGTTGGGTTCAAGTGCCTCAAACATATGCGGACGGTCACCCGGATAGGTGATGTAGTCGCCCTCACTAAGTTCATGAATGTCATTAGTGGTACCGAGCCTAGCTCGTCCTCGGATGATCACGACATGTTCAATAGTACCTGAGTTATGGGGCTCAGAGAAAAAAGGTTCGTTTGGTGCGACTTCCAACCAATAAATGTCACGACTAGCGTTTGGTGGGCAAGCGGCCAACAAGGTCGCTTGATAGTCTTCACTTTTAGAAAACACCGAAACGCCTTCACCGTAGCGAATAACTTTGGTTTCTGCACTCGGTTCTTCAATCAGTCGAGAAAAAGGAATATCTAACACCACGCAGATTGACCATAAGGTTTCGATACTTGGGTTACCCGCTCCGTTTTCTAATTGCGACAGAGTCGATTTTGCGATTTGAGCTCGTTTCGCCACCTCACTCAGACTCAGCCCAGAGCGCTGTCTTTCTCTGGATAACGTCGCAGCAATTTGAGCAATCGGTGGCTTTTTCATGGTCATAGCAGGTTTCCATAATGCGGTTGGCATGTTCATTATAAAGAACAAAAGTACGATTTGACAAACGATCTGTTCGTGTTCAGTATAAAAAATGTTCGTTCAATATATTGAATTTTCGTTCGCTTAGGGAAACGCTTTGTTCAATACAGAAAAGGAAAACGGGAATATGGAATATCTGCTCTCTGTCGCTCTGTTTGCGGTGTCATCTTCGGTTACTCCAGGCCCAAACAACATTATGGTGATGACATCTGGTGTTAACTTTGGTGTGCGCAAAAGCTTGCCACTGCTGAGTGGGGTATGTGTTGGCTTTACCATCATGTTACTGCTGGTGGGTGTTGGTTTTGGTCAAGTGTTTCACTTTTTCCCCCAACTCGAACTGATAATTAAAGTGTTCGGTAGCGCCTATTTACTCTACCTGTCGTGGCAAATCGCAATAACCAAAGAAATTGGTAAAGGACAGCAGCAGAGCGCGCCGTTTGGGTTTATGAAAGGGGCACTGTTTCAGTGGGTCAATGCCAAAGCATGGGTGGTGGCGATTGGGGCTATTTCTGCATTTACGACGGTTGGCGAAGGGTATTTTTCTCAAAACCTGACTATTGCTGTGACGTTTCTGGTCGCCTCTTTTCCTTGTGTAGGAGTATGGCTTATGTTCGGCTCGGCGCTGCGTCGTTGGTTAACCAAGCAGCACTATTTGCGTTGGTTTAACCTGACCATGGCCTTGCTCCTTGTGGTGTCGATTGTGCCAGTAATCCGAGGTGTGATTGAGCAAATTATCGCGTGAGAAGCTCAAGTGACGGCTTGTATTCGCTTGAGAATTGAGCGGCGATAGCCCGTCATTGTTCTACGCTTATCAATAGCTATCGAGTGCGTGGATATGATAAGGAAAGTACTATGAGCAAGCCGGTTATCGCGAGCAACAAACCCGTCAAAGTTGAGTTATCCAAAGGGAATGAATACTACTTTTGCCGTTGTGGGCGATCAAAAAAACAGCCTTACTGCGATGGGTCCCACGCCGGTACGTCGTTTAAGCCGATGAGCTTCACTGCTGAAAAGAGTGAAGATGCCTACCTCTGTCAATGCAAGCATTCCGCTAACTTACCGTTTTGCGATGGGACACATAAGAAGTTCACTGATGATCAGGTTGGCAATGAGGGGCCTGGTGTTGAGTCAAAGGGTAAAGGTACGCCAATTGCAGTCGCAACAGTTGAAGAACCAACCGTTGAGTTGATTCATCAACTGGCGCGAGAAGGTCTGTCGAAATTGGGACACCATGGGCCGATGAGCGCGATGGGAGTGCCGAGAAATCGATTACCGAACTGGGATGATATTCAGATAATGGTTGCCCAGATGGCGACCAAGCCATTGATGGAAGAGGTGCAGGTTTCGACGGAGTTAATTATTGGCCCCGAAGCCAAGCGTCCATTAAAACTTGATATTCCACTGTTCGTATCGGATATGAGTTTCGGCGCGTTATCTGAAGAAGCAAAAGTGGCAATGGCGAAAGGTGCACAATTGGCAGGTACAGGCATCTGTTCTGGTGAAGGGGGAATGCTACCGGAAGAGCAAGCGGCGAACTCTCGCTACTTTTATGAGCTAGCAAGCGCTAGATTTGGTTACAGTGAGGACAAGCTCCTTGGTGTGCAAGCTTTTCATTTTAAAGGTGGCCAAGGGGCAAAAACCGGAACCGGAGGGCATCTGCCCGCCAGCAAAAATGTCGGTAAGATTTCACAGGTTCGAGGTATTCCTGAAGGGCAACCCGCGATTTCACCTCCAACCTTTAAAGATCTTCATACGAGTCGGGATTTTGCCAAATTTGCCGATCGCGTGAGAGAAATCACCGGAGGCATTCCAATTGGCTTTAAGCTGAGTGCCAATCATATCGAGCAGGATATCCAATTTGCACTTGATGCTGGCGCGGATTACCTCATCCTCGACGGCCGAGGTGGGGGTACGGGCGCGGCCCCAACCATGTTTCGTGACCATATTAGTGTCCCGACCATTCCTGCTTTAGCGCGTGCTAGACGCTATCTTGATCAACAGGGGGCATCAGGGCGGGTGACTCTCATCATTACGGGCGGCTTACGTTTACCCATGGACTTTGTGAAAGCAATGGCTCTCGGCGCGGACGGTGTCGCTATCGCGAACAGCGCGATGCAGTCGATCGGTTGTGTTGCTGCTCGAATGTGCCATACCAATAACTGTCCTGCGGGTATCGCGACGCAAAAAGCGGATTTGAGGCAGAGGTTAGATGTCGAGAAATCTGCCCATCAACTGCATAACTTTTTTAGTGCCTCGGTCAGCATGATGCAAGTAATGGCGAGAGCTTGTGGGCATCACTCTCTCAGTGAGTTTAATCGCAATGACCTAGCCACGTGGAGCAAGGAGATGTCGCAGTTGTCCGGAATTCGTTACTCTGGCTTCTGTTGAGAAAGCGAGGGCAGGAGAAGTCGTTCACCCGTTGAGCATCAAGCTCCTGCTCTGGAAAGATTTACAGTTAAACTCGAACGCGTTAGATTGCCACTGGCATGACAATCTATGGAAAGAAAAATGAGCATCCATCTAAAACAGCTATGTACGACCCACTTACCTGGAAACAAAGAAGATTCGCCGGCAGTCCATTTTTCAAAAATGGCGCAGTGGTGTGAACAGCACAATGTTGCCCACGATGTTTACGGTGAAGGTGAAACTATACAGGCTTTCGAGCAAAAAGTGGCCGAACTACTGGGTTACGAAGCAGGTCTATTTGTTATCACTGGTACTATGACCCAACCGACAGTACTTGAATTAGTGACCAGACAGAAGCGCAATCCGATTGTTGCGATGCACCCGTCAAGCCATATTTATGTTCATGAAAGGCAGGGTTACCAGCTGCAAAACCGATTTAACATCTTGCCGGTAGGGAATGAGTTCAAGCCGTGGAAGCTTGAAGATCTCCAGGCTTGGCCAGATGAAATCGCTGCGGTTTTGTACGAACTGCCAATGCGTGAGATTGGCGGTCAATTACCATCGTGGGAAGAGTTAGAACGTATCAAGCAACATTGTGCGGAGAACAACATTCATCTGCACATGGATGGTGCGCGTCTTTGGGAGACGGCCGCTTATTACCAAAAAGAGTATCATCAGATTGCTCAAGGATTTGATACGGCGTATGTCTCTCTTTATAAGGGCATCAATGGATTGGGTGGTTCGATGCTACTAGGTTCAAAGGCGTTTATTCAACTTGCCTCGATGTGGATGAAGCGACAAGGTGGCAATGTCTACCATAGAACGCCTTACGTGGTGTCAGCCGCCATGCAATTCGATGAGAGACTGGCTCGACTCCCTTCTCTTTTTGAACGTACCAAACAGGTCTATGAAATCATTGCTGAGTTTCCAACCTTGGCGGTGAATCCTCCCAAGCCACAATCGAATATGCTGCACCTGATATTACCGTTTAGCTTTGAACAGGCTCAGGCGTTACAACAGGCGTTTGCAACCAATCGAGGCATTTGGTTCGGGAACCCTCAAGTCACCTCTCACCCGAATCAGTCGCTTATCGAGTGGTATGTCGGTGATAACCTTCTTGAGATCAGTGATGACGAACTGCGGGCGTTTTTCGCAGAGTTGACGGCAAACTGATCATCTTAGAGTAGGGAGTTTTCGACGCGATGAAAATTGGCGTAGTCAGTGATAAAACCGGACTGGGCATTCACACCATTCGCTACTATGAGAAGCAGGGTTTGGTGATGCAACCGCAAAAGGATGCCAGTGGTCACCGTTCCTATACTTCTACGGATGTTGATGTGCTGAACTGGGTATCGTGTATGAAAAACTCTGGTATGTCTTTAAACAAGATAAAGAAGTACACCGAGGCGTTTTATGCGGGTGATAAGTCTCAATGTATCGAGTTTCTCGAAGCACACCTGAAGCACCTCTACCAGCAGCAAAAAGATATCGAGCACTATATTGAAGTGACAGAAAACAAAATAAATCGCTTCAAAAGTGCTTGACCTAGACCATGGTCTAGATTGCTAACCTCATTGAACTAACTCAGTGAGGAGAAGCAAAATGGAAGTGAAAGTAGCAATCGTCGATGCGTTTGTTGATGGGGATAAAGGCGGCAATCCTGCCGGAGTCGTGTTGAACTCGGATAACTTGACTTGTGATCAGAAATTGTCGATTGCAAGCCAAGTTGGTCTTTCGGAAACCGCCTTTATTTCACAATCAGCAACGGCTGACTTTAAGCTCGATTTCTTTACACCGCAGAAGCAAATAGCGCATTGTGGTCATGCCACCATTGCAAGCTTTAGCTATTTATCTCAGCTAAATCTCGTTCCCCAAACTAACACTTCAAAAGAAACCATTGATGGGAATCGCAGCATCATCGTTGAAGATGGTTATGCCTATATGGAGCAGCTCGCGCCTAGATATACGGAGTTAGACGAAGAGATACCAACGGTGTTGGCTGCTTTAGGGTTAAGCTCACAAGAGGTGATTGCTTCGCCAATCATTGCTAACACGGGCAACTCGTTTATTTTGGTCGGTGTAAAAGATATTGCGACTCTGAATCGTATCGACGCCGACGAAGCGATGATCAACAGACTCTCAGAACAGTATGATCTGATTGGCTTCTATGTGTTTACTATCGAAACCAATATCTCAGGTAGAGATGCCTCAACCAGAATGTTCGCGCCCCGCTATGGTATCAAAGAAGAAGCGGCTACCGGCATGGCGGCAGGGCCTCTCGCTTGCTATCTCTATGACTACATGCATATCACGCAGGATAAGTTTGCAATAGAACAAGGTTATTCGATGCCAGTTGCATCACCGAGTTGTATTGACGTCACTATCGCGTTGGAAAATGGTGCCATTACCTCTTTGCTCGCTGGTGGAACCGGGATTGTGTCGCGCTATCAGACGGTTGAAATTTAGCCTAATTGGGTGAACTAGTGTAGGTTAGTAAAGAGCGAGACTAACCTACCGCATACTTTGGAGAGATCATGCTAGACAGAGACAATACCGGATTGATCATCGTCGATGTACAAGGGAAGTTAGCCAGTTTGGTTGATGAATCTGAGGCGTTGATAAGAAACTGTATTACCTTGATTCAAGGTGCCCAAATCTTAGATTTACCTATCGTCTGGCTTGAGCAAAACCCGACCAAACTAGGTGCTACGGTTGAGGCGATAAGCCAGCATTTGCAAGGTGCGTCGCCTATAAGTAAATACACATTTGATGCTTGCTCACAGCCTCAGTTTATTCAAGCCATTCGCAGTGCCAATGTCGGCACTTGGCTAGTGTGTGGTATCGAAGCGCATATCTGTGTGTACCAAACAGTATTAAGCCTGTCCCAACGGGATTACGATGTACAGCTCGTTACAGACTGTGTTTCGTCGCGAAATCCCCAACACAAGCAATTGAGCATCAGTAAATTACAGCATAAAGGCATCGATATCACATGCGTCGAAATGTGCCTGTATGAATTAGTTAAAGATTGCCGTAGCGATGAGTTCAAACAGATTTTGCAGCTGATTAAGTAACCGCAAACTGAACGGTGTTAATCGATGCCAGGTTCTGGTATCGCTTTCTGGTGCTCGCTTCGCGACTCGTCAAACTCTTTACAAACCCATGATTTCAGCTTCAAGACGTTGTCATTGCGAAGTTTTTCTGGTCGACACACAAAGAAAAACTCTTGATGAGGATTGGTGACAGGCTTGCCGATCTCAACCAAAAAGCCATGCTTGATTTCATCTCTCACGAATAGGCGGTGAGTAACGAAAACTCCCAACTTTTGCATGGCTGCCTGAATGGCATGGACAGAGACCATGAAGTTCAAATTGTTGTGCTGCTTAGGAGCAGGGACGTTATTTCCCTGACACCAGACACTCCAGTCATTTTTCCTGCGCGAGTTTTGTGCATAGATCGCGGGGTAGCGCTGCAACAAATCCGCTGCACTCGGTTTGGGTTGAGATGAATCGAGTAGTTGAGGGCTACAAACCAAAAGAAGCTCATCATCCCCCAGTTTTTCACAGTAATAATCTTGCCATTCATCCGTTTTGCCATGAATGATGGCGACATCAACACCTTCTTGAGTCAGATTAAAAGGGCCAACGAGATTAGACAGGCGAATATCGACATTGGGAGCAAAATGTTGGAAGTCATTCACTCTTGGAACCCACCAATGAATCGCCAATGAGTTGATCATATTCAAAGTGATTTGGTGGGAGTGCGGTTTTTGGGTTACCGCGTCCGTTGCATCGACGATCGTCTTCAAAGCAGGGGCAATGTCATTGTAGTACTTTTGACCAATCGGATTAAGACGAACTTGCCTGCCTATACGCTGAAACAAAGGCTGCCCAATAAGTGATTCTAGGCTTTTGATTGCCTGACTGATCGCAGAGTGGCTGACACTAAGTACCTCAGCGGCCTTAGTCATGCTACCGGTGTCAGCAACGGCGATAAACGCGTAAAGAGACTTAAGAGGTGGTCGTTTGTTCATATGTAAGTTTATCTAACATGTTTGTTTAAATATATTCGTTTTTTAAACCCTTGTCATTCCTTTACCATGGGCGCGCCTATAGGGAGGAATTATATTGTTAAATAACCTTGCTGTACCTTATATGCTCGTTTCAACCTTTAGTTTGTCGTTAACGGGTTTAGCTTTAAAAAAACTAACAGAAATATTGAGTCTTGAATGGCTGACATTTCTCCGATTTATATTGCCGACATTGCTCCTGTTTGCTTTGGTCGCTGCAACAAAAATTCGTTTGCCTCCTCAAGCTCTGTTAAAGCCAATAGTGATTAGAGGTTTGTGCATTGCGGCATGCCAACTCTGTTTTATAGCATCACTCAACCGATTGACTCTCGTGGAAAGCTCAGTGCTGTTTGGTACAGGGCCACTTTTTATTGCCGTGTTGGAGAAAATCTTTTTTAAGGTCAAGATTAAGACCGAAACCAAATTTAGCTTAGCGGCCACGTTTGCTGGTGTCGTACTACTCGCAGGGGATGTCAGTGGCATTCAATTGAGGCCTGAGTTGCTGATTGGATTAGCCTCTGGGCTATTTAGTGCTGGTTCCCAAGTCTGTCTATTTCGTGCCAGTAAAAAAGAGGTAACGCCGGCACTGCTTAACAGTTGGACATTTTTGATAGCGGCGATAAGCGTATTGCCTCTGTGTCTTGTGTCAGGGCTGTCAAAGATCGACGTTTCAATCGTGTTAGCACCACAACACAACTCGCTTGTTTGGGCGTATTTATTGGTTCTCTCATTGGCTGTGGTTGCCAATCAAATCTTGCGCTCTAAAGCCTATAAGTTGGCAGATAGCAACTCACAAGTGGCACCACTGATTTTTACCAGCTTGCTGTTCACCGCGTTGTGGCAGGCGATGTTTTTTGATGAAAGTTTTTCAACCTATCAGATCGCGGGCATCGCAATCATTATAGTGGCAACCATCATGAATAATTTTGCGACGCAGTTGTTCCGATGCCTTGGTGTTAACCGCATTTTTGGCCGCAACTGATGGGAGGCGCCTATTGGACGCTCTAGCATTGGCGCTAACCACACCACTGCCTAACAGAGAGTTACCAGCGAGGCTGAGCAAAATAGTCTGCCAGATAATCGATTAGCGCTCGAACAGCGGGTCTCATGTGCTTCCTTGAGGAGTAAAGCGCATACACCGTCATATCTTCTGGGTTCCAGTCAGTTAACACTGGCTGAAGCTGTCCGCTTTGGATGTATTGATTGACCAGATAGGTAGGTTGTATTGCTAAACCTCCGCCATTGAGAGCAGCGTGAAGAAGTGTTGTTGCTTCGTTCGCAGTCAGGCGACATTCTACTTCTACCGACTGCTGGACCCCATTTCTGGCTAAATGCCAGATATGCTGCTGGAAGTTTTTGTAGCCTAGGCACACATGATTGGATAAATCAGTTGGCTTTTTAATAGGGCGATGATTTGACAAATAGTGTGGTGACGCGACGATTCGGGATTCGCATATCGCGATAGGTTTTCCTATCAGAGAGGGATCTGGTGCCGATGCAATCCGAATGGCGAGGTCGATTTGCTCGTCGGTTAGGTCAGTCACTGAGTCGTGCAAGTCGATATCAATGTTGACGTTGGGATGAGCAGATAAAAAGCCTTGAATGGCAGGAATCAGCTGTGAATATCCAAATGACATACTGGTTGCCAGTCTTACATTTCCGCGTAACTCTCCATCCGTATTGGCAAGGTCACTGAGATGCTCTGCCTGTTTAAGCCATTGTTTTACTTCCTGCAAACACTCTTCACCTGCTGACGTCAAGGATACTTTTCGTGTGGTGCGATGCAACAAACGCGTGTGTAACCAGTCTTCCATTGCCTCAATGTAGCGAGTGACCATAGGCCGTGACATATCCAGTCTTTCTGCGGTTGCGGTAAAGCTTCCAGTAGTGGCAACGTCAACAAAGACTTTGGCTGCGGTGAGTTTGTCCATTTATATGCTCGAAATAAGAAATAATCATGTTCAGTTTGGTGTGTTTTTCTGAACACGTCAATTGCCTAGTATCTTGTCGTTAACGAAGATATTGACAGGAGAAATGAGATGAAAAAGTTAACTCTAGCTGCGGCATCAGTACTACTCGCGACAAGTGCGCTTGCACAAGAGCTTACGCCATTAACTTTTGATGTGTATAACGCCGACGAGAACAGCTTTCATGTGAACTCGACAATCGTGTTTGGTGACAGTGAAGCAATGGTCGTAGATACCGGTTTTACCAAAGCGGATGCATTGCGCATTGCGGCAAAAGTGCTTGATAGTGGAAAAGAGCTCAAAACTATCTTTATTAGTCAGGCTGATCCTGATTATTACTTCGGTGCGGAAGTTTTACATGGGTTATTTCCAGAAGCGAAAATTTTAACTACACCAGCCGTTAAAAAAGTTATCGAGACAAAGCTGGCGGGTAAACTCGCGTTTTGGGGTCCGAAAATGGGTGGTAATGCTCCGGTTAAACCTTATGTACCCCAAGCCATTAGTGGCAACACCCTAATGCTAGATGGGCACACTATTGAGATTCGAGGTACCGATGGGGATCTTGCGCATCGTCCATATTTGTGGATTCCTTCGAGCAAAGCGGTATTAGGCAACGTCTCCGTATATGGCATGATTCACCTTTGGATGGCAGATGCACAGTCGGATGAGAGTCAGCAAGCGTGGCAGGAACAATTAAAGGAGATCCAACAATTAAATCCGGCCCTCGTAATTCCTGGTCATATGAAAACTGGCACCCAGCTTGATGCCTCTTCAATTGCTTACACTCAAGCGTATTTGAGCGATTTTCAGCGTGCAAAGAGCACCAGTCGTAGCAGTGAGCAACTGATTGACAAAATGTCTGCAAACTATCCGGATGCGCAGCTTCCTATGGCACTCGACATTGGAGCAAAAGTGCATATGGGTGAAATGAAATGGTAACGGAGTTCCAATAACCGAAGGGGCGTAAGTTCCTTACTGTCAGGTAACCTTGCCGACCTGTCTTAGGGATAAGACAGGTCTAATAATCTCCTTACGTAATTAATAACCATTATTTTAATGTGGTTTTTGCGAGTATAATTGAACTGGGTACTGGTAAAGGGGGTAATGATGAATAAATATATTTTTCCTATGCTGCTCGGTTGCCTAAGTCTTTCCCTTTCTGTTATTGCTGCTGAGAAAGGAGATGGTCGAATGGGGATGTCACAAGCTCCTGTTTTCACAGATATTGATGTCAATCAAGACGGACTTATCTCTGAGCAAGAGTTTGTTGATTTTCAAAAGGCAAGGCAGGAACTTCGCAAGTCTGAAGGTCGTTTATTAAAGAACTCCGCGAATAGTGATGACATGTTTGAGCGTATTGATACCAACCATGACGAATTCATTGATATGAATGAGTTCCAATCACACAGAGGTTTTATGCGATCTTCAGATCAATAAGTTCCTCATTATAAGAGAGGTAACATATGTTACCTCTCTCTGAATATCGATTGCGGACAAGTTAAGAACAAAGGCAATGTTGTTCACTATGCCGAGCAGGTTACTTCTCTTCTGAAATGTACTCTTTTATCTGTTTTGCAATAACGTCATCACGGATTTCGCTGATCACCTTCCAGATTTTTTGCACGAGCTCGGGATTCTTGTTCGAAAAATTAAGGCTAAAGATTAGATAGTAGTCTTTAGTCGAGATAGGTGGTGTCACTTTCTCAATGTTCGATAAGTGATGTTCAGCGATATAGCTATTGGCAATGTTACTTTGAATGGCTATGGCAGCTAAGCGCTTCTTGTTTAGCATTTCAAACAGCTTATCCGTACTTTCAATCTCCAAGGTCATTATTTCGTTAGCTTTGAGCTTTTTAGTGACCGAGAATCCGCCGTGAGCGCCAACGGGTACGCCATCCAGATCGTTAAGCTTGGTGCCATCCCAATCTAGCGCTTGATCTCTTAGCTTGTAAAATGAGTAATCCAATGTCGCGATCCGCAACGAGCTGTCCACTTGCCTTTGTATCATAGGGTAGCTGGCGTATTTTGCTCTTTCTGGGCTGTAAGAAAAAATAAACCCGCCATCGACTTGATTCGCTTTGATTTGGCTGAGAACCCGCTTACCAGGAAGTCTAACGTATTTAATTTCTAGATCGAGCAAATGCGCAGCTTGTTCAATGACATCAATTGACAAGCCAGGGGGCGAAGCGAGGGTATTACCATTGCCCATCTGAAACGGGAATGATTCAACGTCCGAGTAGGCGAGCGTGATTGTCTTGAGTGGTGTGGCATGTAAATCAATAGAAATCAGCAACATGACCACGGTTAAAAATAGAGAGCGCATTTACCTTGCCTAAGATAATCCTTCTGTATGTCAGTATAGAGCGATGAACCAACAGATGAATGTTTGTTAGGTCAGAAAATCCAATATTCATGGTATCTTTTAGTGATATTGGTTCCTTTCACTAAATTTATCAATGACTTGCCAGAGTCAGTCTGTGGCTTCGTGTTCAAAGCTCATGCTGCTTAAGGCAGCGTTAAATACAACGGATGTCTTTTTCTTGTTAAATCTCCTGTATAAAAATTGAACTGCCATTCAAGGAGCTTCATCATAGGAGGGGATGAAATCAACGGAGAGGCCGTGCTATGGCGATTGTAATCAATTCGGTCTATGAGTTTATTGAAGCCATCAAGCAAGAGAGAACCGTCAATAATCAGCTACTGTGGTTTCGCGGTCACCGAGATTGTCGATGGGAAGTCAAGCCGACCGTATGGCGCGACTACGACAAAAATGGAGAAAGGCATTTAACCAATACGTTTTGTGCAAGAGCGGGAACTCGTTATGGTCCTCTGCCTCAATACAATGATTCCGCTGCGTGGCTGAGTTTGATGCAACATTATGGGCTACCCACACGGCTGCTTGATTGGAGCCGCTCTCCACTCGTTGCGATTTACTTTGCCATTGAGAGCTATCTGCATGACAAGCAAGCTAAACCTGTCGACGCGGGTATCTGGGTGCTGAAACCTCATCTGCTTAACCAACTTGAAGGACTGGGAAGTGTTGCCCCATCCATTAGTGCTCATATTTGTAATCCGATGATTTCTCCTGCATTCTCGCATCGTAGCGAAGAAAATAACAAAGTCATGGCTGCGATGGCAGCCGAAAGTGATATGAGAATGTTCGTCCAACAAGGGTGCTTTACCATTCACTCGGATCAGCAGCCTTTGACAGATAAAATCGGCAGTGAACAGTTTCTTAGTGAGTACATCATTCCTGCTGAACGTATATTCGACGTTGCACAGACCATCGATGTCATGGGATTCAGAAAAGGAGATATCTACCCAGACTTAACCAACCTAGCGATTGAGTTGAGATCTCGATAAGTGGTTATGGAGCGGGCTTGAAGTACTCTACGGCGAAATCAATTAACGCTCTGACCTTACGAGGCATGACATTCCCGCTTAGATATACTGCACTTATTGGGTGGCTTGGGGCTTGATAATCGGACAGCACTTTAATCAGCCGACCCTGAGCGATATCGTCATTTAATACAAAGTCTGGGCAGAGAGCGATACCATGGCCTTCTAATGCCCACTGCTTAGCGATTCTGGCACTGTTAACCATCAACTTGCGCGGGGGAGTAAATACGATCTGCTGCTGTTCTTTGGTAAAGTTCCACTTTCCATAGCTTCTACGGTTGGTATCCACGATACAACGATGCTGATCAAGCTCTTCGATTGAGTGTGGTATGCCATTGATCGCTAAGTATTCTGGAGAGGCAACAAGGTAACTGGTGATCTCTGCCAGTTTGCGTGTTTTGAGTGTCGCTACATCGGGTAGACCGATGCGAAATGCGAGATCGAATCCCTCACTCGCTAGGTCAACGTAGGAATCGGTCAGACGCAAATCTATTGCAAGGTTCGGATTTTGCAGAGAAAAATGGTTCAATAGTTCGGCTAGGTAAATCTCACCAAAAGTAACAGGCGCGGATATCCTCAGCATTCCTGTAAGCCCTTTTGATGCTTCATTCACTGAGTCCAACATATCATCAAACTCGTCGAGTAATGCGGATGCCCGAATCAGTAACTCTTGTCCGGTTGGTGTTAGCCCAACCTTTCGGGTCGTTCGTTGCAACAGTCTAGCACCAATACGATCTTCTAACTGAGCGACATACTTAGAGGTTAAGCGGTTAGAGACACCCAGACGTTCGGCGGCTTCGGTAAAAGACCCCGTTTGCGCGGTCGCGACAAACGCTTTTAGTCCATCAATTAAATCCATTTGTGTTTTGCCTATTAAGAACGATTTGTTGATTGTTATTCTACATCATCACCATTGTGTTGAAAGAGTATGCAGCCGATACTTTGATTAAACCAGAGCCAATGTGAGTCATGACGAACAACAATCGCCCTAATGACTTGCGCTGGTGTTAACTGGACCAATGAATTGCTAAGGAGCGGATTTTGGATACTGCAAGCGTATTAAACCAGTTAAATCAAACTCTTAAATCGTCGCCTAGGATGCCAGTCATTTTTATTGGCCACGGTTCACCAATGAACATTATCGAAGATAACCCCTTTAGTCAGAGTTGGCTAAAACTCGGAGAATCACTACCTAAGCCGCAAGCTGTTTTAGTGGTTTCAGCCCATTGGATGACAAAGGGCAACACCTTCGTTGACGTTTCTCCGATGCCAAAAACAATCTACGATTTTTATGGTTTCCCCGAGGCACTTTACGCTCAGCAATACCCTGCTAGGGGAGAGCCCAAATTGGCAAGGGAAGTCATAGCGCTGCTTGATGATTATCAGGTTCAAGATGACATTTGGGGACTCGATCATGGTGCTTGGGCGGTTCTAAAATCCTTGTTTCCTGAGGCAGATGTGCCTGTCTTTCAGCTTTCTATTGATGTGACTAAGGAGATGAACTGGCATCTCGGGATAGGAAAAACACTGTCTGAACTGCGTGACAAAGGTGTGTTGATCTTGGGCTCAGGCAACGTAGTACACAACCTGCATGCATTACGCGCGGATGGACATCCACACGACTGGGCTGTGGAGTTTGATGCTCTAGTTGCAAACAAACTTGCTGTGCGGGATTTCACCTCATTGGCAGACCCAAAAATGATGGGGAGTTTGCTTTCCATGGCAAATCCGACACTCGAACATTACATTCCGGCACTGACGGTTGCAGGCGCATCAAATAGTCAGGATCAAATCTATACGATAACGGAAGGCATAGATCTGGGCTCGGTCTCAATGCGGTCATTTGTTTTTCACGGCTCATAAGCCGCGAGAGCATGATTAGGTTAATTGATGGCGTCTTTACAAGTTAAAGTCCTTTTTCAAATTGAGATCTTAGTGGCTAAGATAAATGTTCAACTTGGTATACTCACACAAAGAATCGTAACGAGAGTGTGATGATATGTCTAAAACAGCGAAGCTCCAGAACGAAGATAAGCTAGTAAAGAAAGCGTTAGAAATTGGCGGGAAGATGGCCAAAATGCAAGGCTTTGACTTACCCAGCAATCCACAGCCTGTTAGGGTGAAGGCCATCTACTTGTTCTTGGTCGATGCAAAGCAAATCGCACCACTACCAGATAACAAACTGGATGGTGCTAGTATCAAACACCGATTGGCGATGTGGATTCATAAAGCACTACCTGATAATGACCCACTGAAGTAATTCCCTCGATGCAAAAGCAAAAATGATGGACTGAGCGTATGCTCAGTCCTCATGAAAACTTGTCCTTTCAAAAAAACCAAAAGGCAACTAACTAGATCGATGCATCTATGATGCCGAATCATGATAGACAGATTGGCTCAACCTCTAGAAAAGCTCACAATTAGACTCTTTTTACCGACCTATTGAAAGTGTGTGGTAAAAATATACGAGTGGCTTCAATTGGTCAGCAGTAATTTCCTTTATTGTTGTAAGTAAAATCCGAAATACAGCCTAATTAATTATCGGGATACACACGATTAAATATTAAAGGTACTTTATCCTGATAAACGAATATCCGTTATAAACGAAACGAAATGTTTTATTTAATCTACCGAGAAACAAGGCTTTTAGGCGAACTAAACAGCCTAAAAGATAATTAACTGAACTGTAATTAACGCTCTCATTGAGGTGAAAAAACAATTCTGTGGTGTGTTTATTTTTTGGATTTTGTGCTTTTTGGGTTAATTAACCGCTTAAGACGGTACTTACCATTAATATTGTGTTTTGGTAGAGTTCCCTTATTAAAATTAAGGGATTGATTATTAATGTCCAGATACCACTATCCTCCAAGAGAAATCATAAGCATTGAAGAGATGACTCGATCTATGAAAGAAAGTCAGGCTAAGCGTACAAAAACTTCTTTAGCTGATTATGATGAAAGGGAAAGAAGAAGACTGAAGCAACAGGCTTCATTGCCAAAGAATAATTGTCCAAAGGTAAGTAATACACCAATACTCAAATCAAGGCTGTTAAAAAAAGAAAAGAATATGAATGCGCTAGGATGTGGTTCATTTTCTTACCTGTCATTTTGAATGAAGAGCTTTGAGGTATTAAAAACTCAAGAAGCCTTGAAAGAAGTGAATGTATATCAGGGAAAGGTGAATGGACATTTTGGAAGTCAAACGAAGCAAGCGATTAAAAAGTTTCAAAAAGAATACCATCCGACGCATACCACGCATAAATATTATCAATTTGGTGAAGTAGACGGAGTCGTCGGCAAGAACACCATCCTTGCTTTAGATGAAGCCATTAATGAAGGTTGGAAATATCTTGATGATGCGATGGATGAAAAATGGCTAATGGTACCAAGAGGGCAGTTTACATTTGACTGTGAAGGGGATGATATAGAATCGTCCTCATATTTCACGAGGAAAGCTCATGTTCCTAAGAATGGTGGAGTGGTGATTGGTCAATCAGGTGTTACAATTGGGCGAGGTTTAGATTTAGGAAATCCACCCACAGGAGCGACGGGACAATCACCTGCTAAGTTGGACTTAAATGCGCTATTTCAAGAGGCGGAATTAATCCCAGAACTGTCGGATTGGTTACTCAGTGTCGAAGGGGTTAAAAGAGCAAGTGCTCTAGAGTCTCTTCATAATTCAGGGTTGTCTGATGATGAACTGACAATAACACGTAAACAACAACATTTATTGTTTAATGTTGTTTATGAATATATGGAAGAAAAGACTCGCATCTTGTTGACTAAGCCAGATGTTAAAGCCAAATTTGGAGTGGTTGATTGGGATAACTTACCTCGTAATGTAAAGGATGTTTTAGTCGACTTGACATATCGAGGGGATAATAGCCCTAGAACAAGGGAAGGGTTTGTTCCTGCTTTGGTTGATTTTGAGCTTCTCACGTTTAAAGAGAATGTTATGGATGTCAATAATACTTTGTGGCGTGGGGTTGATTTGAATAGGAGGGAAAGACGTGAAAAGTATCTATAAGAGCATGTTTTGCTACCTACTTTATTTTTCTAGCATAACATTAGCTAGTGATACGCTCCCTACTAGCTTGGAGATTAGAGAGTTAAAGCAAAACTATGATAATAGAACTGGTAATACAGGGGAACTTATAGCCTATATCCCAATAAAAAAGCCTTGTTTAAACGTTTTGTCTGGAGAAAAACATAAAGAATTTTGTTTTATCGATTCTACAACTGAAGATCTAAGTAAGAGTGATGGGGCTGGTTTTTTCATTACACTTACAAACCTTTCAAATGAGAGAGTCTCTTTTGAATACCATACTTTGTGGTATTCAAAAAAGTGTAAGTATTACATATATAAAGAAATTCCGACCTGTGATGATCCTTACACTAATTAATATGTTTTAATCAAATTGTTTGGTGTGAAGCAATTCAATACTCTTACGGAAAAGGTCATTTTTCGCTGACATTTAACCTAGTCAATGTTTGGCTGAAGCACACAATGATGACCGTTGCTGGCACACTTATTATTAATGAATGGATTGTCTCGATAACATGTCTAAGATCGCGTACTTGCTATTCCGAGTAGATATTAAGGGTTTCTGTGATGCATCGAGGGGATAACAGCCTTAAACAAGGTAATGTAGATGCGGATAAAATGACTAAAAGAACAGATTATGCTAAAGGATCGGAGGATTACCTTCTAAATTCACTTGATTTTTTTCTAAAGTTTTAAACGCCATGAATAATCAGATAGCATTCTGAAATAAATAATTGGTTTGAGGTTGAAGTGGTTAAATTAGTGATGGTTTTTTGTTTGTATTGCGTTAGTTTTAAAATAATCGCGATGGGTGAATCTAGTGCAAATTGGATTTTTGAAAAGCAAAATCAATGTGAAATGAAGATAAATTCCTTAAAGAAAGATATACAAAGCAATGCTGATAATCTATCTAAAGGTAGCTATAACGAGGCTATTGTTTCTAGTCTGACTTCAATTAAGTATAAGTATATACAAGAGAAATGTAGATTTGAGCATTTTGAAAGTATAGGGACTGAAGCAGAAACATTAAATATTTGCAGTTGTTTGATTGATGAATATACAAAATTTAATGAATACTTAGTTGAGAAGATTAATTTGCCTTAATTAACCCTTTATAAGAATACACACGATTAGATATTAAAAGTGTCTGAGACCTATCGAGTGGTTAATAGTCCTAGAGAAAGCGAAGGTTTTGTTTCTGCGTTGATTGATTTTGAGCTTCTCATGTTTAATGTTATGGATGTCAATAATATCTTGTGGCGTGGGGTTGATTTGAATAGGAGGGAAAAACGTGAAAAATATCTATAAGAGCATGTTTTTCTGCCTACTTTCTTTTTCAGGCATAACATTAGCTAATGATGTACTTCCAACTAGCTTGGAGATTCGAGAGTTAAAGCAAAATTATGATAATAGAACTGGTATTACAGGTGGGCTTATAGCCTATATCCCAATCAACAAGCCTTGTTTAAATGTTTTGTCTGGAGAAGAACATAAAGAATTTTGTTTTATCGATTCTACGACTGAAGATCTAAGTAAGAGTGATGGGGCTGGTTTTTTCATTACACTTTCAACCATTGCGAATAAGAGTGTATCTTTTGAATATCATACTCTGTGGTACTCTAAAAGGTGTAGTTATTTCACATTCGAAGAAAATCCGACCTGTGAACAACCTTATACCAATTAGATATTAACCTGAGTTTTTTAGTGTTAACCGAATCTAATCGTATGAAATTCACTACTATTTTTCTAAGTCAGACAATGATTACCATTTCTGATGTGTTTCTTATTCACGAATAGATTGCCTCATTTTTACTCGAGTAAAATATTAAATGTTTCTGTGATGTTTCGAGGTGGATAATATTTTACGTTGTGGTTTTTTTGCAATAAATGAGTATCTAGAATGAAAGTTAAACGTATTTTAATGGTGTTTTTTGTATTGGTGTCAGCTTCTACAAGTGCTTCTGAATATAGATTATATGCTTCGGATTATTCAGTTAGAACAAAGAAAGAAAATTTTGCTGCCTATGTTTTGAAAGATAATCCATGTATCACTGTATATGAGTTTAAAACAGGCAAATCTGTCCAATATTGTGAATTAGGAAATAAAGAGAAAAAGGCAAGCTCTGTGCGTGGTGATGTATCATTAACCAACTTACAGCGAGACTATCCTACTGCTTATGTCATGGATTTAAGCATGTGGAGTGGTGACGTAACATTTACAGTAGCTACTCCTTGGTCAGATCTATCATGTACCATCGATGTTCAAACTCAGGCAGTGAGTTGTGAGTAGCCAGAGCTAGCTTTCTTACTTAAATTGGTTAACTCGCAGTTATCCTATAGGTTTAACTATTTTTCCGGGACAAACACGATAAGGTTTAAAGGATTCTGTGACGTATCGGGCAACAGCCCTAGAACAACGAATAGGTTTGTCCTGTAAACCTCCCATAGTTCCAATGATGGGCTATCACCGTTAGAGTATGAACGCCAGTATTTTAATGAGGCTAAAAGTCGTCTACTGAAGTAGTGGCGATTCAAACAGATTAGGTTAGGTGCTTTAAAGCTCTGGCGGATTAGGCTGACGGTTCAATAGGTTTTTTTATTATCTCGGCGTAAAATAATTGATAGTGCGAATCAATTAAATCTGACTTAATTGACTGTTTATTTTCACTCTATCGATAGCTTACGCCGAGGCTTTTAGAATCTCGATGTTTTTAATCAATAACATTGAGAGAGATATGAAGTATCCCATTCCTAACGTTCTCGCATTAGCGCTTGTTTCAGCTTTTGCTCACGCAGAGTCAACGTCTGAGAGTAGCGAACAAGTTCAAGATATGTCTGATCCATTAGCGGTGTATACACAAGGTGGTTTTGGTGTTTCAGATAAAGGCCTAAACCTAAAAATGGGCCAGACGTATGACACCGGTAACCCTGACACTATGGCGATGAATATCATAGAAGTAAAAGGTATCGCGGGCGAACAGTTGGGTTGGAGTGGTTCAACTCAACGTGATGATTCGATTGATAGCCTGCGTTTTCGTAATTTTAGTGTCGATACCACCAATGGTCGTGGCGCGCAGTTAGATATGAACTATAACGTTGAGCAAGAGCAACTGGATATCTCGTATAGTTTTATTCAAGCATTGCCAAAGTGGGGCGCGCTACAACTCTATCCACTCGCTGGCGCGGGTGTTCGAATTACCAATGGCAAAGTTGATGCCACAGTCGATACTGAGTCAGGCACTTACCCCATTGATAAGAGCATTGGCTACACAATTCCAGGTGTGTATGGCGTGGTCGGTGTATACAGTAAACTGGCGATTACCGATAAGCTGTGGGTAAACTACAACCCTATGTGGTTTACAGCGATAGCTGGCTCGGATGACTTTATGGAGTCAGCATTTGGTCCAGGAAACAGCGAAGTCTTTGCCAACGAAGTGTCGCTCTCTTACCAAGTTACTCCAAGGTTCAACGTGCGCTATTTTGCAAACTGGACACAAGAGCAAGAGTTAAAAGAAGGAGATCAAAGAATCGAAGTGAACTACCAGTTCTAATGGTCGACAAGGATTAATCAACTTCCATAAAAACTTGCGGTCGTAAATGATTGTAAAGTTAGAGAAGTACACTTGTATCATATTTACGAAAGCATCAATATTGTTTCAACTTATTCAGTACTCTGAGAGTGTGTAATGCCAAGCAAAAGTATATCAATAATTTATCTTCTATTGAGTGTCTTGATTGCTTTTATGTTATCAAGTGGCGTTGCTCGCGTAAAAGCCAGTTTTCCATCTACGTCATATCATATCACTTATAATGAGTTCGAATTAGATACGAAAAAAGCTAATACATCTAGTTATTGCGAACCTGGGGAAAGCTGTATTTGCTGTTTCCATCCGGGTCAACCCCTTGGTGCTGAAACTCTCGGAACTCAACAGCCCTATTATGAAGCTCCTTTTTGTTATGCACTATCTGCATTTCTGATCTTAAGTTACACAAATGCAGTGATACCTTCTCTCTATCGCCCTCCGATAAGTTAATTCCTATTTTTAAGCACTTTGTTGCCCGAACAATTAATTGCGTTAATCGCAGTATGAACTTGTTATACGTGTAAATGGTTTTTTATTTGCACGCCCCAAAAAACAGGGATTAAAAAATGAAAGAATCAATTTGCCTGTGTCGTTCGACTCGCCGCAGCACCATTTGTAGGAGGATGTCATGACATCTAAACATCAACCTATTATCTTGTTTGCCTCTGTATGTTTAATCTGGGGTACTACTTGGTTTGCAATGGAAATTGCTGTTAAAACTATCCCTCCTATTTTTGCCACTGGCCTGCGTTTTTTGATCGCCTCGCCGTTGTTGATGATATTGGCTAAACATCTTAAACAACCACTAGTATTTCCTCGGGAAAAAATTTACTGGATGTTTATTGTTGCGATTTTTTATTTCGCAATTCCGTTCACTTTAATGATTTTTGGTGAGCAATATATTTCATCAGGCTTAGCCTCGATCATTTTCGCAACTATGCCAATTGCGGTAATGGTCGTATCGAGATGGTATCTTGGCTTGAAACCATCGAAAATACAGACCTGTGGATTATTAGTAGCAGTACTGAGCCTTACTCTGATCCTTGCACAAGAAATGAGCTTAGGTGGTGACGATTATCTGCTTGGATTTCTTGCCTTAGGAGGAGCGGTCTCCATTCATGCTGTTATGTATGTATTTGTCGAGAAGTACTGCAAAGGGATTCCAGTTTTGACTTATAATGCATTTCCAAGCTTGATTGCTTCCGTATTATTGTTAATTACATCGCTAGTGGTAGAGCAGCCTGATATAACACTGATCTCTACGGATTCTATTTCGGCAGTGGTTTATTTAGGAGGGATAGCGAGTGTAGGGGGCATTGTCGCATACTTTAAACTGGGGCAGGTCTCAACACCGTTTACCGCTTCGCTCTGTTTTCTTCTATTTCCATTGATTGCGCTAAGTATCTCAACATGGATTTCGGGTAATACTATTTCACTGACGTCCGTCGTTTTGTTATTTCCTCTACTGGGAGGGATATTAATTACTAAAACTACTCCAATGATTTGGCATCTTATTAGAAGAACTTCTGTAACACCAAAGCCAATACTGTGTGATCGTTGCATGAAAGAAATTAAAGCCTAAACTTCTCTACTCCTGATAAATAAGCACACCCCCGCATGTGTGCAATGTAGTGTAAAAATCGGAAACTTGTTTTTGGTTTCCGATTTTAATTTGCCCTAAGATCTATTGATATATAAGACTGTTCTGGTCAGCTTAAGTCGGAGACTTTTTCTAGAGGCATTTTAAGCGTCAATCAGAGACACAACGCTGTCTTTCATTTTTCATTTGAGATAAAAGAAAAAGCGAACCCTGCAGAGGTTCGCTTTTGAACTATTAGGAATTAACTAACTTAATTAGTTACCCTCATCAACGAGATGATTAATCTTCGTAGTTGTCGATGCTTGGACAAGAACAGATTAGGTTACGGTCACCGTAGACATTGTCTACACGGTTAACGGTTGGCCAGTACTTCCAGCTCTTAGTCGCAGGTGATGGGAAGCAACCTAGCTCACGAGAGTAAGGGCGGTCCCATTCATCTTTCGACAGGTCTACTTGAGTGTGAGGCGCTTTAACTAGCGGGTTATTGTCTAGTGGCCACTCACCATTTTTGACTTTGTCCATCTCTTCACGGATAGCAATCATTGCGTCACAGAAGCGGTCAAGTTCTTCTAGGTCTTCAGATTCTGTTGGCTCAACCATCAGTGTACCCGCAACAGGGAACGACATCGTTGGCGCGTGGAATCCGTAGTCCATTAGACGTTTAGCGATATCTTCTTCGCTGATGCCTGTCTCTTCTTTAAGCGGACGAATGTCGATAATACATTCGTGAGCAACGCGGCCGTTAGTACCACGGTAAAGTACAGGGTAGTGTGGGCGTAGACGCTCCATCACGTAGTTTGCGTTTAGAATCGCGACTTTTGTTGCTTCTGTTAGACCCGCTTCGCCCATCATCGCGATGTAAGCCCACGAGATTGGCAGGATTGAAGCACTACCTAGATCCGCAGCAGATACCGCGTAGTCGTTGCCTTCAACACCATTTTCAATGTGACCAGGTAGGAAAGGTGCTAGGTGTGATTTAACACCGATAGGACCCATACCAGGACCGCCGCCACCGTGAGGGATACAGAAGGTTTTGTGTAGGTTTAGGTGTGAAACATCTGAGCCGATAAAGCCTGGAGACGTTAAACCTACCTGTGCGTTCATGTTGGCACCGTCTAGGTAAACCTGACCACCAGCCGCATGAATCATTTCACATACTTCTTTCACTTGCTCTTCGTACACGCCGTGCGTAGAAGGGTAGGTGATCATGATGCTTGATAGGTTTTCTGCGTGTTTTTCGATTTTAGCGGCTAGGTCAGCCATATCGATGTTGCCTTCGTCATCACACTTAACAACGACGACCTTCATTGACACCATAGACGCAGTCGCAGGGTTAGTACCATGTGCTGAGCTAGGGATCAGACACACATTACGGTGTCCTTCGCCACGGCTTTCGTGGTAGCGCTGAATCGCGATAAGACCTGCGTATTCACCTGATGCACCAGAGTTTGGCTGAAGTGAGAATGCGTCGTAGCCTGTGATTTCACATAGCTTCTCTTTTAGGTCTTTAGCGAGAGCTGAGTAGCCTGCGGCTTGAGCCATTGGCGCGAATGGGTGAATTGAGCCAAATTCAGGCCATGTCACTGGGATCATTTCAGCAGCAGCATTAAGCTTCATTGTACAACTGCCTAGTGGGATCATACCGTGTGTTAGCGAGAAGTCTTTGTTCTCAAGTTGCTTCAGGTAACGCATCATTTGCGTTTCGCTGTGGTGCGTGTTGAACACAGGGTGAGTCAGGTACTTAGATGTACGACGCAATGCTTCTGGAATCGCGGCAAACTCGTTGCTAGCAATCTCTGAAGAAAGGGCATTCACATCTTGGCTAACACCAAATACTGCAAATAGTGCTTCGATATCCGACGTAGTTGTTGTTTCGTCGAAGCTGATGCCTAACTTACCATCAAGCTTGCGCAGGTTGATGTCAGCGGCTTGCGCTTTCGCGTATAGCTCGTCTGTTTTAGCTGCCGAGTTGATAGTGATGGTGTCAAAGAAACTGTTGTGAGCCAGTTCAAAGCCTGATTTGTTAAGGCCAGCTGCAAGGATCGCCGTCATGTGGTGAGTGCGGCGTGCGATAGTGCGTAGACCTTCTGCACCGTGGTAAACGGCGTAGAAAGAGGCCATGTTCGCTAGCAGAGCCTGTGCAGTACAGATGTTCGACGTCGCTTTTTCACGACGGATGTGTTGTTCACGAGTCTGCATCGCCATACGTAGCGCTTGGTTGCCGTTGGCATCGATAGAAACACCGATAACACGGCCAGGCATCGTACGTTTATGTTGGTCACGTGTTGCCATGAATGCAGCGTGTGGACCACCGTAGCCCATTGGTACGCCGAAGCGTTGAGCACTACCGATCACTACATCAGCGCCCATTTCACCCGCAGGTTTAAGAAGAACCGAGGCGAGTAGGTCAGTTGCAACTGTTACTAGAATTTTGTTTTCATGTGCTTTAGTGATGATGTCAGTCAGATCACGAACTTCACCCGTTGTGCCAGGGTACTGAAGTAATGCACCGAACACGTCTTGGTCAGCCAGTGTCTCAACCGCGCCAACTTGAACATCGAAACCGATGTATTTAGCACGAGTTTTGACGACTTCAAGCGTTTGTGGATGAACGTCATCGGCAACGAAGAAAACGTTGCTCTTGCTCTTACCTGCACGCTTACACAGCGTCATTGCTTCGCCGGCTGCTGTTGCTTCGTCAAGCAGTGATGCGTTCGCAATGTCCATTGCAGTAAGGTCCATGACCATCTGCTGGTAGTTAAGCAGTGCTTCAAGACGACCTTGAGAAATCTCAGGTTGGTATGGCGTGTACGCAGTGTACCAACCTGGGTTTTCTAGCACGTTACGTAAAATTACGTTTGGTGTGAAAGTGTTGTAGTAACCTTGACCAATAAAGGTGCGCTTAATTTGGTTGAGGTTAGCAAATTCGCGCATTGCAGCGAGCATGTCTGCTTCGCTTTTTGCTTCTGCAAGCGTCATTGGCTTTTCTAGGCGAATTTGCGCTGGAACTGTCTCTTCGATCAATGCGTCTAGATTCGCTACGTTGATCGCTTCCAACATTTTTTGTTGGTCAGATTTGTTTGGTCCATTGTGGCGTGCAACGAACTCATTTTGTGTGCTGAGGCTTTGAAGTAATTCAGTCATTGTCCTTTACCTACTCCATCATTCGGGTAACGGATTACAGCATTGCTGATAATATTGATTATACGTCCGAACGTTGAAAAAAAGCTGCCACCTAAACGGGGCAGCTTTGCTGTATTCCTAATTACTCGTCTTCGATTGAGTTTAGGTACTCTTCTGCGTCTTTTAGATTGTCTAGCTCTGATGGATCAGACATCTTCACTTTAACAATCCAGCCGCCTTCATAAGGTTCTTCGTTAATAAGCTCTGGGCTGTCTTCTAGATCTTCATTGATTTCAACGATTTCACCAGTGATTGGGGCGTAAATGTCCGACGCTGCTTTTACAGACTCAACAAGTGAGAAGCTGTCGCCTGCTTCGATTTCGTCTTCAACAGCAGGCAAGTCTACGAATACAACATCGCCTAGCATTTCTTGTGCGTGCTCTGAAATACCGATAGTTACTGTGCCATCACCGTTGTCACGAACCCATTCATGGCTGTCTGCAAACTTCAGTGTGTTGTCCATTGCTTATTCTCCAAAAAAAATAACTGTATTAAATTGTCTATTGGTAAAGTGGGAAGCGAGCGCAGAGTGTTTTTACTTCTTTACGAACACGTTGCTCTACTTCAGCATTGCCTTCTGGGTTTTCAACTAACCCGTCTAGTACATCGCCAATCCAGTTACCGATGAGTTTGAATTCTTCAGCGCCAAAGCCGCGGCTTGTTCCCGCAGGCGTTCCCAAACGGATGCCCGATGTAATCATAGGCTTCTCTGAATCGAATGGGATGCCATTTTTGTTACATGTGATCCCAGCACGTTCCAGAGCTTCTTCTGCTTTGTTGCCTTTTAGCCCTTTCGGACGTAGGTCAACCAGCATTAGGTGCGTATCTGTACCGCCAGTCACAATGTCACAACCGCGAGTTTGCAATACTTCCGCAAGAACTTTTGCGTTGTCGATCACTGAATCTATATAAGTTGCAAATTCAGGACCTAATGCCTCACCAAATGCGACAGCTTTAGCTGCGATAACGTGCATTAATGGGCCGCCTTGAAGGCCAGGGAAAACAGCTGAGTTGATCTTTTTGATGATCTCTTCGTGGTTGGTAAGAATCATGCCGCCGCGAGGACCACGTAGCGTTTTATGAGTTGTGGTCGTAACCACGTGTGCATGCGGTAGTGGGCTAGGGTGAGCACCTGTTGCGATTAGGCCAGCAATGTGTGCCATATCGACCATTAGGATTGCATCCACTTCGTCTGCGATTTCGCGGAACTTAGCGAAATCAATCGTACGTGGAATAGCACTACCACCTGCAATAATCATTTTAGGTTTGTGTTCAACCGCTAATGCGCGAACATCTTCATAGTTGATTTCAAGTGTTTCACGATCAACGCCATACTGTACTGCGTTGAACCATTTGCCTGAAAGTGCAGGGCGAGCACCGTGAGTCAAGTGACCACCTGCGTCTAGAGACATGCCTAGGATGGTATCACCCGGTTGAAGTAGAGCCAGTTTTACCGCACCGTTTGCTTGGGCGCCAGAGTGAGGCTGAACGTTGACATATTCACACTTGAACAACTGCTTTGCACGTTCAATAGCGATAGACTCAACCGTATCTACGTGTTCACAACCACCGTAATAGCGACGGCCTGGATAACCTTCTGCATATTTGTTTGTTAAACACGTTCCTTGTGCTTGCATTACCGCTTTAGAAACAATGTTCTCAGAAGCGATAAGCTCAATTTGTTCGTTTTGGCGAGTGAACTCGGCTTGGATGCCGGCGAATACAGCATCGTCAGTAGCAGCAAGGTTAGTAGAGAAAAAGTTCTCTAGGCTATGATTTTGAAACGGTTTGTTCATGGTAGATGACCTTCCATTCGTGCCAACGAGATTCTTATGTACGCTAATTGGTTCTCGTCAGTTCTACTTCTTTGTCTGCTCATCTCTATGTACGAGCAGGGTGAATTTCCATACCCCAAAATAACGGGGAAAACTGAAACCAAGGGTTAAATTCCTCAACATTTGGCTTCTGAAATAACATCTCTACAACTAACAAGTTGGTAACATAGCGGTTGTGAAAGGAACAATCAACCAAAAATTTCCTATTGGAAACAAGGTTTCTATTTTTGTTAACAAGAGCACGGTTTATTTCTCATTCGAACCTTTCTTCCACTTTACGCTTCGTGCACAATGAAAAATGAGACAGGAAGTAGTAGAAATTAAGAGGGAAATATGCCCGAAGATATCTTTGATGATTATCCATCTTTGACTCTGGCTAAAGAGGCTGAAGAAAACATTGAACCGCTAAAACTGGGGCAGCGAATTAAAGATATTCGTGGCAAGTTGGGCATTACATTAGAAGAGGCGAGTCAGCGTACAGGGTTGGCGCGTTCGACGTTAAGTAAAATCGAGAATGAGCAGATTTCTCCAACCTTCCAAGCGATGCAGAAATTAGCATCTGGATTACAGATAGATATGCCACAACTGTTTGAACCGCCTAGAAAAAAGGTGGCGACAGGGCGTAGGGATATTACCAAGGCAAATCAGGGTAAACCGCATCCGACACCTACCTATGAGCATGAGCTTCTGGCTACGCAACTATCTAACAAGAAAATGATGCCATTTAAGAGTCAGGTCCACGCTCGAAGCTTTGATGAATACACCGATTGGGTGCGACATGACGGTGAGGAGTTTCTACTGATTTTATCTGGTTCAGTAATGTTCTATTCCGAGTTCTATGAACCGGTAGAAATGCACGAAGGTGATAGCGTCTATTATGATGCCAATATGGGGCATATGTTGGTCTCAACCAGTGATCAAGACGCGCACATTTTGTGGGTTACTGCAAAGTAACGTGAACTGTTTGTTAATTTCTTATAGTGAATGCAAACGGTTGCTTTTGGGTTGAACATGAATACAATAACGCCATCTTGACGATTTGTTCGTCAAGATGGCGTTTTTATTTTCAGTCGTTATTGTGAATATGATGTTAAATGTCACATTTTGAACGGTTCTGATCTTGTTAATCGTGCAAATTCTATCTACTCGTGTTTATTATTGGAAACAAGGTTTCCTTGAATGGAAAACGAACCTGACTAAATGGAGACAACAATGACTCAAGAACTACTCAAAACACCTTTGCACGCACTGCACGTTGAAGCTGGCGCAAAGATGGTACCTTTCGCTGGTTATGATATGCCAGTTCAGTACAAACTTGGTGTGAAAAAAGAGCATCTACATACGCGTGATGAGGCAGGCCTGTTTGATGTGTCGCACATGGGACAGCTTCGTCTTCATGGTGAGGGCGCAGCGGCGTTTCTTGAGTCACTGGTTCCTGTTGATATTATCGATCTGCCTTCTGGCAACCAGCGCTACGCGTTCTTTACCAATGAACAGGGCGGCATTATGGATGATTTGATGGTGGCTAACTTAGGCGATCATCTATTTGTTGTTGTCAATGCGGCATGTAAGCAACAGGATATTGACCATCTGGAAGCACACCTACCTTCTGGCGTAGAGCTGGAAGTGATTGATGACCGCGCTCTTCTTGCTCTTCAAGGCCCTAAGGCTGTAGACGTTCTCAAGCGATTCAACCCACAAGTTGCCGATATGCTCTTTATGGATGTGAAGAAGCTAGAGATTCTTGGCGTAGAATGTATCGTGAGCCGCAGTGGCTACACGGGTGAAGATGGTTACGAAATCTCGGTACCGAACACCCATGCTCAAGAGCTAGCGCAGAAGCTGACAAATGAAGAAGAAGTTGAGTGGATTGGTCTAGGTGCACGTGACTCACTTCGTTTAGAGTGTGGTTTATGCTTATATGGTCATGATCTTGATGCAACGACATCACCAGTGGAAGCAAGCCTACTTTGGGGTATTCAGAAGGTTCGCCGAATTGGTGGTGAGCGTGAAGGGGGCTTCCCAGGTGCAGATATCATTCTAAACCAGATTGAAAGCAAAGATGTTTCTCGCAAGCGTGTTGGTCTAGTTGGTCAAACGAAAGCGCCAGTTCGTGAAGGTACAGAGCTGTTTGACGCGCAGGACAACAAAGTGGGTGTCGTGACCAGTGGTACTGCTGGCCCTAATGCGGGTAAGCCAGTTTCTATGGCTTATGTGCGTGCAGACCTTGCTGCTATTGGCACAGAACTATTTGCAGATGTACGTGGTAAGAAGCTACCAATGACTGTTGAAAAAATGCCATTTGTTCCGCAAAGGTATTACCGAGGTTAACATCTCGTGACCTAAATAAATTCTTGTGATAAAACCTCTCAATTCTGAGAGGTTTTTTTATACTTATGTAGTACGTAAGTGCTATGGAGAGCGAGCCGTGATTCGAAAGTTAGCCGTTTTACTTTCTAGTTTATATGTAACCAGCGCCTATACCAGTGTTGAAATTACGCCATATGTAGTAAATGGCAATGATATTAGTGCAACCAAGTATCCCTCTTTTACGAGTCTCATGTACGATCGTATCGATTATGATCGTATATATGGTACATCGCCGTACTGTGGTGCCACGCTGTTAACGCAGTACTATGTACTGACGGCGGCGCACTGTATTTATGGCAATACCAATACTCAGCTGTTTACCTCAGTCGTTCCCCAACTTCAGAATGAGTCGGACTTTCCCAACGCTATCACACAGCGAGTGATGGTGAGTGAATACTATTACCCAGACAACTACAACAACGATACCTTAGCTAATGATATTGCTATTTTGAAGCTGTCCCAGCCTATTACCGCCGTGTCCAATTACGCTGATCTCGCAAACAGTACCGATGCTACCACCTATAGAGGCAGCAGTTCAGGTGACCCTTTCTTTGCGGTTGGTCATGGCAATACCCAGTCTGGTCGTGACGATAGCGAGGCTCTTCAGGAAACTCAACTGAGCTACGTTAGCAATTCGAACTGTAATTTATACAATGTCGATACGTCAGCGAATTTATGCATGGACGGAGCGTCAAGCCAAAATGGCCGTGATAATGCAACCTGTCAGGGGGATTCAGGTGGCCCGTTATTCTGGAACAACAAGCAAGTAGGCATTACCAGTTTTGGTCCAACGACTTGTGGTGATATGAGTGTGATTGCCAATTCAATATTTACAGAGGTGTCAGACCACCGGACATGGATAAGTTCAGTGCTCAATGGTTCAGAAACGCCAAAAGTGACGGTCAACGATGCGCAGCGAATCAGTTACCTCAATTCGATAAACGCAAATAGCTCGGGTGGAGACTCAGGTGGATCAAACAGTTGGTTTGGACTACTTATCTTGAGTGGTATTGCCCTATGGCGTCGTAAGTCTTCTTATCTGCAACAGCATAGTTAACCGTCATTCTTCTGGTATAAATTTTTTGCTGCTGTGAATCGCCTAACGGCTAACTCGGTGTGTTCTCAAAAATAAGAAATTAGTTATAAGTTCATGATTGTAATGAATTAAATGGTGGTAGTTCAATTCATCTGCTTAATCAACATGTTGACTATTTGGCTCTAAACGATAGTTTTAATTTATCAACAACGTGTGCAGGGACCCATTATGACTAACCGTGATAACGACAAGATTACTCTGATTTCTGATGTAAGCATGCAATCTAAACTGCTTAAGGACTCTTTGGAGAAGGGCTTAGGATTACAAGTTAGCATAGTGACAGCTGATACTTTGCAAGCAATGGATGAAGGGCAGGGGCAACTCGATAGCTTAGTGCTTATTGATTACCACTATTTGGATGATAGCAAGTTTGAATGCTATAGCAGCGCCAAATCTCATAGCGATGCCACTATCAAAGAAATTGTTTTCAATTGCCCAATTGATGCCTCTTCAAGCCAATTGTTTAAATGGCGTAATTTGGTTGGCGTCTTTTACCTTGATGACGAAGTTCCTTTACTGCTTAAAGGTATGGAAAAAATCATGAGTGATGAGATGTGGCTATCGCGAAAAGTCGCGCAGGACTACATCGAGCATTTCCGCTGTGCCAATACAGTGACCACGTCTCAGGCTTATGCCAACCTCACTAAGCGCGAGAAAGAGATCATGCGTTTACTTGGTCACGGTGCTTCAAATATCCAAATTGCAGACGAACTGTTCGTCAGTGAGAATACGGTTAAAACGCATCTTCATAATATCTTTAAGAAGATCAATGCGAAAAATCGCCTGCAAGCCTTGTTATGGGCTAATAACAACATTTCGCTAGAAGAACGCGTTTAGTTTTACAGCCTCATCTCAATCAATGAAGCGCAAAGGTCTGGATAACACCAGACCTTTGTTGTTTAGAATACGCAATGTTTCGCGTAACTGGTCGCTTCATTGGCGCTCCAGTCACCTTTCGGTTTATCTTCGAGATCACTACACCAAGCTTCGCTTCCAACCGCATCGAGTAACACACAGTGCTTAGCGTAATCGACAGTACCTTGAGCGTTCCACTCACTTTTTGGTTTGTCCGCCATCTCGTCACACCACGCTTGAGTACCCACCTCAGTTTTGCAGGCATTTAGTGCAAGAAGAGTGACCAAAGAAAGTATGATTTTCTTCATTTTGTTTTCCAAAGATTATTCGTGGGCGTCACTATACCTAAAACGGTGGGGTTTGGTGTTTGGGAAATGAAAAAATAAAGAAAATGGCGTATCGAAACGTTTCGATGGAGTGATCTGAATCACTCTGTGCGAACAATAGTGGTTGCCAAAGAAGATCAAATTCACACTCTACTTATCGAGCTCTCGAATTTATGAGGTGAGCGACTATTATGCTATCGAAACGTTTCGATGAGTTTTTTCTCAATAACAAATCTGATAGTGAAATCAAGACTCACCATTGTGTAAACGTGTATTTGATAGGTCGATGAGATGAAGAAAAGTACCCTAATAAATTCTGAGCTTTCGTACTTGGTAGCTACGTTAGGTCATACCGATGAGATAACGATTTGTGATGCAGGATTGCCAATACCAGACGAGGTTCAGCGTATTGATTTAGCCCTTACACACGGTGTTCCGTCGTTTTTGGAAACCGTTAAAGTGATGTTGTCTGAATCTCAAATTGAAGGCGTAGTGATTGCGCAGGAATTTGCAACTGTTAGTCCAGAACTCCATGAGGCGCTGAAAGTTGAGCTACTCGAAGAGAGTAAGCGTTGCGGTAAAGAGATCTCTATTTCCTATGTGTCACATGAGGAATTTAAAGCGCGTACCCGACAGAGCCGAGCCGTCGTTCGTACGGGCGAGTGTACGCCTTATGCAAACGTAATATTTCAAGCGGGTGTGGTTTTCTAAACCTCGGAATAGTAAGGAAGAGTTATGACTCAAGCTATCCTACAGTTGAGTTCGATCGAAAAAGCCTTCCCTGGCGTTAAGGCGTTAGATAAGGCTAGCCTGAATGTCTACCCTGGGCGCGTAATGGCCCTGATGGGAGAGAATGGTGCAGGTAAATCGACCTTGATGAAAGTGCTGACTGGTATCTACAGCAAAGATGCGGGCACCATTCAATACCAAGGCCAAACCGCAGCATTTAAAGGACCTCGCGACTCTCAAGAGGCGGGCATCAGCATTATTCACCAAGAGCTGAATCTGATCCCGGAACTGACGATTGCCGAAAACATTTTCCTTGGCCGTGAGTTTACCAACGCGTTTGGTGGCATTCAGTGGCACAAGATGTACCAAGAAGCCGATCGGTTGCTTGGCCGCCTTAACGTTAAACATCCATCAAGCACCTTGCTTGGCGAGCTTAGCTTGGGCGAACAACAGATGGTTGAAATCGCGAAGGCGCTGTCGTTTGAGTCTAAAGTCATCATCATGGATGAGCCGACAGACGCGTTGACTGATACTGAAACAGAGTCGCTGTTTAACGTCATCAACGAATTACGCGATCAAGGATGTGGCATTGTTTACATCTCTCATCGTCTCAAAGAGATTTTTGAAATATGCGATGACATTACCGTTTTGCGTGACGGCAAGTTCATTGGTCAGTGTCAGGTATCGGATACCGATGAAGATGGCCTGATCGAAATGATGGTTGGTCGTAAGCTCGATGAACAATACCCACGTATCGACGTTCGCCATGGTGAAACCTGCCTTGAAGTGATTGGCTTAACGGGTTCAGGTATTCAGGATGTGAGCTTCACGCTCAAACGCGGTGAGATCTTGGGTGTATCCGGTCTTATGGGCGCAGGTCGCACTGAACTGATGAAGGTGATCTACGGAGCACTGCCGAGTGAGCGAGGTGTCATCAATCTCGACAATAAAACCATCAATCCAGTCAGCCCACAAGATGGCTTGGCGAATGGGATTGCGTACATCTCTGAAGATCGTAAAGGAGACGGATTGATTCTGGGGCTTTCGGTCAAAGAAAACATGTCTTTATGTGCGCTCGATAAGCTGGCAAAAGGTGGTCGAATCCAACACCAAGACGAAATTATTGCGGTTGAAGACTTTATCAAGCTTTTCAACATCAAAACACCGACACGTGATCAGATCATTGGCAACTTATCAGGCGGCAATCAGCAGAAAGTGGCGATTGCGAAAGGCCTAATGACCAAGCCGAAAGTTCTAATTTTGGATGAACCGACACGCGGTGTAGACGTTGGTGCCAAGAAAGAAATCTATCAACTGATCAATAAGTTTAAAGCCGACGGTATGAGCATCATCCTTGTCTCGTCAGAGATGCCGGAAGTTCTGGGTATGAGCGACCGAATCATAGTGATGCATGAAGGGCGAATTAGCGGCGAGTTCAATGCTAAAGACGCCGATCAAGAAAAACTACTCGCCTGTGCCGTAGGCAAAAAGATTAACGAGGAAGCAGCATGAGTACCAATACCATGAGCAAACCAACACAAACAAACGGCAAGAAGCTGTTTAGCAAAGAGTGGTTGATTGAACAAAAGTCTTTGATCGCACTTCTATTCTTAATTGTCGTCGTATCGTTTTTAAACCCGAACTTTTTTACCGTTGACAATATTCTCAACATTCTGCGTCAAACGTCTGTGAATGCAATTATTGCAGTCGGTATGACATTGGTCATTCTTACGGCGGGTATTGACCTTAGCGTTGGCTCGGTGCTGGCACTTTGCGGCGCGTTTGCCGCGAGCCTTATCGCAATGGAAGTGCCTGTCCTGATTGCAGTGCCAACTGCTCTGCTAGCGGGTGCCGCGCTGGGTGCCATCAGTGGTGTCATTATCGCTAAAGGCAAGGTGCAAGCGTTTATCGCTACCTTGGTAACCATGACTTTGCTACGTGGCGTCACTATGGTTTACACCGACGGTCGTCCTATATCTACAGGCTTTACTGACACGGCGGATGCGTTTGCTTGGTTTGGTACGGGCTACGCACTAGGTATTCCAGTACCGGTTTGGTTAATGGTGATTGTGTTTGCTGCTGCGTGGTATCTGCTGAATCACACCCGTTTTGGTCGCTACGTGTACGCCTTAGGCGGTAACGAATCGGCAACCCGTTTATCTGGTATCAACGTTGATCGTGTAAAGATTGGCGTCTACGCCATCTGTGGCTTACTCGCTGCATTGGCAGGCATCATCGTGACTTCTCGACTCTCTTCGGCTCAACCGACGGCGGGTATGGGCTATGAACTAGACGCTATCGCTGCTGTGGTATTGGGTGGCACTAGCTTGATGGGAGGTAAGGGCAGAATTATGGGAACCTTGATTGGTGCACTAATCATCGGCTTCCTCAACAATGCGCTCAACCTACTCGATGTTTCGTCTTACTACCAAATGATCGCAAAAGCAGTTGTTATTTTGCTTGCGGTACTGGTCGACAACAAAAACAAGTAAATCATAACTAAATAGAGCCAAGTGACGTGTCTTGGCTCGCCCTACACAAGGACTGAGAAAATGAAAAAACTCGCAACTTTAATCTCTGCAGCACTACTTTCTTCAACCGTTTCTGTATCGGCGCAAGCACAGGACACGATGGCAATCGTACTGTCGACGCTAAACAACCCATTTTTTGTAACGATGAAAGATGGCGCAGAAGCGAAAGCTAAAGAGCTAGGTTACGACCTGATTGTTCTGGACTCACAGAACGACCCAAGCAAAGAACTATCAAATATTGAAGACTTAACCATTCGTGGTGTAAAAGCGATTCTGATCAACCCAACGGACTCTGATGCAGTATCGAACGCGATTCGTATGGCAAACCGCTCTAATATCCCTGTTCTTACACTAGACCGTGGTGCTAGTCGCGGTGAAGTCGTGAGTCACATTGCCTCAGACAACATTGTTGGTGGCGAAATGGCAGGTAACTTCATCGTTGAAAAAGTGGGTATGAAAGCGAAAGTTATCCAGCTTGAAGGCATCGCGGGTACATCAGCGGCTCGTGAGCGTGGCGAAGGTTTCATGAACGCGGTCAAAGGCAGCGAAATGGAAGTTCTTGCTAGCCAACCAGCAGACTTTGACCGTACTAAAGGTCTTAACGTAATGGAAAACTTACTCGCGGCTAACCCAGACGTTCAGGCTGTATTCGCTCAGAACGACGAAATGGCTCTTGGTGCGTTACGTGCTGTTCAAGCTTCAGGTAAAGATGTGATGATTGTCGGCTTCGATGGCACTGACGACGGTATTGCAGCGGTAAACCGTGGCAAATTGTCTGCAACTATCGCGCAGCAACCAGACCTAATCGGTGCGCTTGGCATTGAAACTGCTGATAAAGTACTGAAAGGTTCAGCGGTTGAAGCTTACATCCCAGTACCGCTAAAAGTGATCACTAAATAATATCGCTTAGCCCTCCCGCCTAAATCGGGTGCGGAGGGCGAATAGCCATGAGCTTTGTCGCAAAGCTTATCGCTATTACTCCTGTTCACATTTGCAAGGCTCAATTGAGCCGAGGATTACCTTATGAATAAGTTAGTGGTTTTAGGTAGTGTTAACGCTGACCATGTTCTTCAAGTGCCTTCTTTTCCTCGCCCTGGCGAGACGCTTCATGGCCGCAATTACCAAGTTATTCCCGGTGGAAAAGGCGCAAACCAAGCGGTGGCTGCTGCACGTCTTAATGCGGATACCGGTTTTATTGCCTGTGTTGGGGATGATGCTTTCGGTATCAATATCCGAGAAAACTTTAAGATGGACCGCATCAATATCGCTGGTGTCAAAATGGAGCCAAACTGTCCAACTGGCATTGCGATGATTCAAGTCTCTGATAGTGGTGAAAACAGTATCTGTATTTCTGCTGAAGCGAATGCCAAACTGACCGCTGAAGCGATTGAATCCGATCTGGAGCGCATCCGTGGTGCAAGATACCTACTGATGCAACTTGAAACACCAATGTGCGGTATCGAAAAAGCAGCCAGTGTTGCGAAAAGCGCTGGAACTAACGTGATTTTAAACCCAGCGCCAGCGCGAGAATTGTCTGATCAACTGCTCGCTTGTGTTGATGTTATTACGCCGAATGAAACCGAAGCAGAGGTGTTAACGGGCATCACGGTGACTGACGACGAGAGTGCGCAAGAAGCCGCCAATGCGTTACACCGTAAGGGCATCGAAATTGTTTTAATTACCTTAGGTGCCAAAGGTGTGTGGTTGAGTGAGAATGGCCGAGGCGAGCTGATCTCGGGCTTTAAAGTCGCCGCAACGGATACGACTGCCGCAGGAGATACCTTTAATGGGGCATTGGTCACTGGTCTGTTGGAAGATTTACCTCTAAAATCAGCGATTAAGTTTGCTCATGCAGCGGCGGCTATCTCAGTAACTCGGTTTGGAGCGCAGACGTCAATCCCAACTAGAGAAGAAGTAGACACGTTCTTAGCCGAACACAGTGAATCGTAGTGATCGTTATTTGATGGAGAAAATGACATGGCGACAATGAAAGATATCGCAAGACTGGCCGGAGTTTCGACCTCGACGGTTAGCCATGTCATTAATAAATCACGCTATGTGAGCGAAGAGATCTCTCTGCGTGTGAACAGTGCGGCTCAACAACTTAACTACCGCCCGTCAGCTTTAGCAAGAAGTCTCAAAGTTAACAGGACGAAGACCATTGGGATGTTGGTGACGACCTCGACTAATCCCTTCTTTGGTGAAGTCGTGAAAGGTGTTGAGCGCAGTTGCTATCAGCAAGGCTACAATCTTATCTTGTGCAACACTGAAGGCGATCATGAGCGAATGCGAGAGTCGATCAATACTTTGTTGCAAAAGCGAGTCGACGGTTTGATCCTGATGTGTTCTTCACTTGAAGGAGAGCGCATCGAAGTGTTCGAACAGTACCCTGATATTCCCGTGGTTGTGATGGACTGGGGGCCAATGCTGTTTACCAGCGATAAGATTCAGGATAACTCCTTGCGCGGAGGATATCTGGCGGCAAAACATCTTATCGATTCAGGTCACACCGAGATTGGCTGTATTACTGGCCCCTTGGTCAAACATCAAGCCTTAATGCGTTATGAAGGCTATAAGCGAGCGCTGAATGAATCAGGCTTAGACTTTAACGCCAATTGGATCATTGAAGCGGACTTTGAATGTGAAGGCGGGTTTGAGGCATTCAACAAAATGCTTGCGAAAGGCAGATTACCGAGTGCGATTTTTGTCTGTAACGACATGATGGCAATGGGTGTGATCAACGCAGCCAACGCGAAAGGGATTCGTATCCCTGAAGATATTTCAATTATTGGCTACGATGATATTCATATTGCTAAGTTTATGAGCCCATCACTGACGACTATCCATCAGCCAAAATACCGCTTAGGAAAAGCGGCGGTGGAAGCGCTTCTTAATCGACTTGAAAAAGGCGCAACGGACGCACAAGTGGTTCAGCTGGAGCCGACTCTAGTTGAAAGGGCAACCGTACAAAACATAAAGTAACCCAGCAACACGCGACTCAACCGTTGACGGAAGTCTCTTGTTCAGACTCAGGTAGGTGTTGAGGTAAGCGCAATTCAAAATATACCCCCTGCGACAAATGAGACTCAAAGTACAACTCACCTTTGAGTTTCTGTCTGACCAGATTGAAGACTAGGTTAAGTCCTAACCCAGATCCTCCTTTACCGCGCGCAGTCGTGTAAAAAGGTTCGAAAATTTTGCTATGCAGTGAAGCATCGACGCCACAGCCGTTATCTCTGTAGCGCACGACGATCGATTCCTTTTGTTGTTCAAATTCGATACTTATCTCCGGATTGGGTTGTTCATCAAACGCATGATTGATGCTATTCATGATTAAGTTAGAGATAACCTGAGTCAAAACACCGGGTAAGCTGTTCATCATCACTGAGTGTTCTCCTTGCAATCTCGGAGCTACAGGGAGCTTGCTTGTTTCCGGATGCAAACTTGCGATTAGTGCATCTAACACCTGATAGACGTTGAATTCGCTTCGACTTTCGGACACTTGATCGACGGCGGTCTGTTTAAAGTCCCGAATAAGCTTGGCTGCACGGTTAAGGTTGTTTTCGAGCATGCCGCTGCTTTCGGTTAGTTGTTCCATTAAAAGGGTAAATTGTTCGTGAGTCAGAGTTTGATTTTCGAAAGACTGCGTCACCTCGTTCGCGATATCACGCACGACAGAGCATGCGGTCACCGCGATACCGAGCGGTGTGTTGACCTCATGGGCAACGCCAGCCACCAGTCCTCCTAAGGCTGCCAGTTTTTCTGATTCAACCAGTTGCTCTTGAGTCTGCTTGAGTTGTTCCATGCTTTGTTTGAGATCTAACGTACGAGAAGCAACGGTGTGTTCTAGGTTCTGATTCAGTTCCTCAAGCTCAATTTGAGTAAGTTTTAGCTCGGTAATATTGATGGTGGTACCACGAAAGCCGACGAACTTGTCATTCTCGAAGCGTGCTTTGGCTTGAAAGAGTAGATAGTAGGTAATGCAGTTCATAGTGATCGTCTCTTCACACATAGAAAAATCACCTTGCTGTGCCAACTTTTCATGAAGGTTTGTGCAATGAGCTAATGCGGAGACCTGCTTAATTAGCGGCTTAGTATCACTGGGAATATTCAGCGCAGACTGCATGCTCTCAGAGGCGTAAGTGAGATGACCAAGCTGATCGGTTTCCCATAGCCAGTCTGAAGAGACGTGAGCAAACTCTGCTAATCGTTCCTGCTCACGCTGAATATTGTCATACAGACGCGTAATGTTGGTGGTGATTTTGTTTGCGTCGTCGGCGAGCCAGTTTATCTCGTCATCCTTTTCTGATATCCAGCGATAATGAGGCAGTACCAGAGGCTCAGTCGGATGTCTCGGGTTGTAATTGCGCAGGTGTCTAGCGATGGAAAAGAGCCGCTGATTGACACTTTTATGGAACACCATCAGGACGATAAAGCAGACAAATAGTGTTTTTCCAGCGTTCAACAGCAATGAGTAAATCGCTTGCCATATCAGATAGTCGTAGATTTGCTGTGCGTCTGTTTGGATTTCGATTTTACCAATCCCTTCGACCAGAGTTGACGTTGGGTGATGATAGAGCAGGGTGTATCGCTTTGTGATCGGATTGTCGACGACCTCCGTGCCAGCCTGAAACTGATAATCGCCGCTAGTAATTCGTAGGTAATCGACTTTGGGCAAGTTGACCAAGCCATCGATCTCTTGCTGCAATGACACAAGATCAAATTCCCACAAGGAGGCCGCAATCAAGGGGGCATGGATATCGCGAATTTCTATCTGACGTTGCCTGACTGCGTCAAATTCTTTCTGGTAGTCCCAGGCGAGCTGCAATAGTGTGGTCAGCACAGTAATCGAACCACTGAGCAATATCATAATCAAAATGATGCGCCGACCAATACGGCTTGAGATAGGGCTGCTTTGACTGTCTTCGATATCTTTAGTGCGGCTCATATGTCTTCATTCAATAGTTTATCTGTTCAGTATAGACCTCGAGATTTGATTGTGATTAACGACATAAAGTGGAGGGTTGTGGAAGGGCAACTACACTTAACAAATACGGTAGGAGAGCCCAATGCGTTGGATAGTCATTTGCCTTATTTTTTCGTCACAAGCCTTAGCAACCAAAGTGCTACTTATTGAAAGTTATCACTCAGGTTACCCTTGGGACGCGAGTTACGTCGAAGGAATAAAGCAGACTTTGTTACCCTCTATTGAGTTCGAAACATTTCAGATGGACACTAAACGTCTGCCGATGGAACAATTTGAACGGAAATCAGAGCAGGCTTTTGCTGCCTATCAAGAGTTTAAACCTGATATCGTCATGCTGGGTGACGACAATGCACTTAGCTACATGCTCCCCAAACTGTACGATGAGCCAATTTCCATCGTCTTCCTTGGTATTAACTCCAACCCGAGATCACTATTGAAACAGTATCGAGGACAAGCCAATGTTACAGGCGTTTTGGAGCGTCCGCTGTTTGTGAAATCTCTCGGAGAGCTGAGGAATGTGTTCGCAACAAAGGATTTCAAGGTTCTGATATTGTTTGATTCTGGGGTGACATCGCACATTGCAAAGTCGTACATTGATAATCAATACACCATGATTCGACAAAACCTTGGGATAGATGTTGAGATAAAAGCGTTAGCGACTAGGCAGGCTTGGCAAGATCAGGTTGTCAGCGCGAAGCAGCAAGGCTTTACCGTAATCATCGTTGGTCTGTATCAAACACTGGTTGATGAGTACGGTGCGAATGTCGCTGCCGAGGAAGTGATCGAGTGGACGAGCCAACACTCACCATTACCAATTTTCGCATTTTGGGACTTTGCTGTTGGTGCTGGAAAAGCCGCTGGTGGCGTTGTGTTGTTTGGACACAGTCATGGTGTTGAAGCGGCGGAAATGGTCAATCAGCTTGCAGTACAAGGCGCATCAACCGTAATACCGATTGCGACCGGAAATCAAGGTAAGGCGATCTATTCGAAAAGTGAGCTGTCGCGTTGGGGGCTAAACATGCCAGCCCACTGGCAGCAGGTTGAGTAAAGGTTGTAGTCAAACTAGCAGATAGTAAGAAGTTTGAAGTCAGTCTGCTGATTAGATTTACAAAATATTGAATTGCAGTTAAAAAGTATCAAAGTATTAGTCATTGATGACGATAACTAATAATGATCAAATATTGAAAGTAGAATTATGAGCGGATCAAGTAGTACGATTTTAACGGAAAGCGGTACCAACGAGCTGGAAATCATCGAGTTCCATTTAGTCAAAGAGTTGCCGGACGGTAGAAAGAAAACCTGCTATTACGGGATTAATGTCGCTAAGGTTCGTGAAGTAATTCAAGTACCAGATACGACAGATTACCCAAATGCACAGCCTCATATGGTTGGGGTGTTCTCGTCAAGAGACATCTTAACACCACTGGTGGATTTGGCGGGTTGGCTTGGTGTTCCGACCTCAAATGACAACTCACGTAAATTCGTTATTGTTACTGACTTTAACAATATGACTAATGGTTTTCTAATCGATAGCATTAGCCGCATTCACCGAATCTCTTGGAATGATGTCGAGTCGCCTAGCCAGTTCTTGGAAGCGGGCGAACAAGATTGTGTGGTCGCTGTAGTTCGTAAAGATGGCAATCTCATCATGATATTGGATTTTGAGAAGATCATTGCTGACATCAACCCTGAACTGAGTATGGAAAAATACGACGTGACTTTGGATAAGAGCGTCGATCTCAACCAACGTATGGTGAAGAAGCGCAACGCCAAGACTCTGATGGTGGTCGACGATTCAGCGTTCATCCGCTCGATGATTCAAGATACATTGAGCTCTTCAGGTTACAACGTCATTGCGTGTAAAGATGGCGGTGAGGCACACGACAAATTAATGAATTTGATTGAAGTTGCCAAAGAAGAGAATCTACCAATCAGTGAATTGATCGACGGCGTAGTGACGGACGTGGAAATGCCACGAATGGATGGGATGCACTTGGTCAAGCGGTTACGAGATAGCGAAGCTTACGCTAATATCCCAATTGTGATGTTTTCGTCATTGATGAGCGAAGACAACCGAGCGAAAGCATTGGCATTAGGTGCAAATGACACGATTACTAAACCAGAAATTGGTCGCATGGTGTCGATGATGGATAAGTATGTTTTTCGCGACAAAGCTTAATGATTAACAAATAAAAAAGGATACGCAATGCGTATCCTTTTTTGTATTCAAAGCAGTGGATTAACCTTCGCTGCGAGTGGTGCTACGGCCGTGGCCACGTTCGCCACGGTAGTTACCACGGTGATCACCACCACGGTTACGGTCAAAGCGACGTTCACCTTCACGACGAGCACGACCACCTTCACGGTTGCCATCACGACCGCCTTCACGGTTACCACGGTAGCCACCTTCACGGTTGCCTTCGCGGCCGCCTTCGCGATTACCACGGTAGCCTCCTTCACGATTGCCACCTTCACGGTTACCACGGAAACCGCCGTCACGACGAGGTCCACCATCGCGACCGCCACGACGTGGCTCACGGAAATCGTTGAAGTCACAGACTACAGCGTCAACTTGCTTCTGACGGATACGTAGCTTACGTAGTTTGCCAGCAGTTTCAGAAGACATCGCTTTTGGTAGCTGAACGTAAGTTTCGCCTTGTGCTAGTTTGATTGCACCGATAGAGCCTTTAGTCAGACCCAGTTCGTTTGCAAGTGCACCAACGATATCTTTAACCTGAACGCCTTGCTCACGACCAACTTGAAGTTGGTAAGTATCCCAATCTTGAGTATTGAATGAGCGACCGCCTTCGCGTCCGCCGTCACGACCACCTTCACGGCGCTCTTTACGACGTTGCTTGTCACGCTCAATTGCTTCAGTCATTGGGTCTTCGCCAATGTAGAACAGTGGACGCTTACCTTGTTGACGCTTAAGCAGGATAGCGGCTAATGTCGCTGCGTCTAGTTCTAGAGATTCTTGAAGCTTTTCGACAAGCTCAGCAAATTTCTCTAGTGCTTTGTGTTCTTTTTCTGTTTCTAGTTCTGCGCCTAGTTTCGCTAGACGAGACTCTGCAACTTTGTCACGGTGAGGAAGTTGAATCTCTTCCATTGATGACTTAGTTACGCGTTCGATAGTACGCAGCATACGTAGCTGGTTAGTGCGAACTAGAAGGATAGCTTTACCTTTACGTCCAGCACGACCTGTACGGCCGATACGGTGGATGTATGATTCAACATCGAATGGGATGTCGTAGTTGAATACGTGAGTAATACGTGGAACGTCAAGACCACGTGCAACAACGTCAGTTGCAACTAGGATATCGATAACACCTTGTTTGATGTGATCAACAGTACGCTCACGTAGAGACTGAGGGATATCACCGTGTAGTGCCGATGCTTTGAAGCCACGTGCACATAACCAGTCTGCTAGGCGCTCTGTGTCTTGACGAGTACGTACGAATACGATTGACGCGTCAGTCTCTTCAGTTTCTAGAAGACGAGACATTGCTTCGTCTTTTTCTACGCCTTTAACAACCCAGAATTGTTGTTCTACTTTGTCTACCGTGTGGTTTTTACCAGCAACGTCAATCGTTTCTGGATCACGAAGGAAACGTTCAACAATGCTTTTCAGCATTGGAGGCATAGTCGCTGAGAACAGTACGCGTTGCGCTGATTCTGGAGCGTGCTCCATGATCTCTGTTACATCATCAACAAAGCCCATGTTTAACATTTCGTCTGCTTCATCAAGTACGAATGTATGAACTTCGTCTAGATGTAGACGATCACGGTTGATAAGGTCTTGAACACGACCAGGAGTACCGACTACGATTTGCGCACCGTTCTTAAGTGCACGCATTTGATCAACGATAGATGCACCACCGTAGATCTCGAGCACTTTAAGGCCATCGATGTTTTTACCTAGGTTCTTAATTTCAGCCGCTACCTGAATCGCAAGTTCACGAGTTGGTGCAAGAACGATAGCCTGAGGCTTACGTTGTGCTAGGTCTAGCTTGTTAAGAAGAGGTAGAGAGAAAGCCGCAGTTTTACCAGTACCAGTCTGAGCTTTACCTAGTGCGTCTTTACCTGCCAATAGGTGCGGGATAGCCGCAGCCTGAATTGGAGTTGGTGAAACGAAACCCATACCTTCAAGAGCTGAAAGGATTGAGTCGTTAAGCGCTAGGTCGCTGAACTGAATTACGGAATCTGTCATTGGGATCCTACTATATATATGTCAACAAAAGGTCCCACGAGCTCTACCAATTCCAATACCAATCCAGTTGAGAGCTGATTCCATTCAGATGCGGAAAAGTCGTAAATCGCATCAAGCCACTAGGGACGTAAATAAGGGGGCGGATTATTCCCTAAAAGCATAAAAAAAGCTAGAAAAAATTGAATTTCATCACAATTTATCCCTGAATTAAGCCATCTAGTTTATATCTTGCTCATCTCGATACACCAATAGCATGAAATATAACCATTTTTCGGCATAGGGTAACTGATTGAATTAATGACGAAAGGACAAGTTGTCATGTTTATGCGCTAGCTAGGCCATAGACGCAGTGATATAGTGGGCGGAATTTTTTTGGTTAGATACTTACTCGGTAAAACAAGATAGATGTTCCAAGATAACCCTCTACTGGCTCAACTCAAGCAGCAAATTCAAGAAACGCTTCCTAAGAAAGAAGGCACGATTAAGGCAACTGAGAAAGGCTTCGGCTTCTTAGAAGTCGATAGTAAAACGAGCTTCTTTATTCCACCACCATACATGAAGAAATGTATGCATGGTGACAAAGTCAAAGCCATCATCCGTACAGAGAAAGAGCGTGAAGTAGCGGAACCTGAGGAGCTGATTGAGCAAGGTCTAACTCGTTTTATTGGTCGCGTGAAACTGATCAAAGGCAACCTAAATGTCACCCCTGATCATCCGCAGCTTAAAAAACTGGCTTTAAAAGCGAAGACACGCAAAGGTATTAAAAGCGATGATCTAAAAGAGGGCGACTGGGTTGTCGGTCATTTAACTCGCCATCCGCTAAAAGGTGACAATGGTTTCTTTGTCGAGATTAGCGATAAAATCACCGATGCGGACGATAAGATCGCACCTTGGTGGGTAACACTGGCTCAGAATGACTTACCGAATAGTGAACCTGCTGGTATTGAACAGTGGGAAATTAAAGATGATGCCGATCTAGAACGTATCGATATGACTCACATTCCGTTTGTCACAATTGATGGCGCTTCTACTAAAGATATGGACGATGCTCTCTATGCAAAGCGAACTCAATCCGGTGATTTTGAACTCACTATCGCTATTGCGGATCCAACGGCGTATATCTCAGCAGACAGTGAAATGGATAAGGTGGCGCGCGAGCGTGGTTTTACTATCTATTTACCTGGGCGCAATATCCCAATGTTACCGAGAGATCTGGCTGATGAATTATGTTCACTAATGCAAGATGAAGTTCGCCCAGCACTTTGCTGTACAGTGACCGTCGGACAAGATGGTGTGATTGCGGATGATATCCAGTTCTTTGCCGCCAATATCAAGTCTCACGCACGCCTCGTGTACGATCATGTGTCGGATTGGTTAGAGTCTGGTTCATCCAGTGAGTGGCAACCAAGCGAAGATACAGCACAAGTCGTTCGTGACCTATACGACTTCTCATTGGCTCGTGCAGAGTGGCGTGAACAGAATGCAGTGGTGTTCCCTGATCGTCCAGACTATCGATTTGAACTCAGTGAAGACAACGATGTGGTCGCGATTCATGCCGATATGCGCCGCAGTGCGAACCGTTTGGTTGAAGAAGCGATGATTACCGCCAATATTTGCGCAGGACGTACACTGAAGCAGGCGTTTAATTCAGGTGTGTTTAACACTCACTCTGGCTTTAAAACTGAGAAAATTCAGGATGTTATTTCGTTCGTCAATCCAGAAGGCGATTTGCCGTTCACTGTAGAGTCTGTGGCAACGTTGGAAGGCTTTGCTGAGTTACGTCGTTGGTTAAGCCAACAAGAGACGAGTTACTTGGACAACCGCATTCGCAAATTCCAAAGTTACAGTGAAATGGGCAATCAGCCGTTACCGCACTATGCGATGGGTTTAGACATTTATGCGACTTGGACCTCACCAATTCGTAAGTATGGTGACATGATCAACCATCGTATGTTGAAAGCGCATATTTTAGGCAAAGAGCCTGAGCAAGTCGCAGATGAAACCGTTGGTGAAGAGTTGGCGATTCATAGAAAGCACCACAAGATCGCCGAGCGTAACGTTGGTGACTGGCTATATGCGCGTACGTTGGCGGAAGAGCCAGCGAAGGAAACCAAATTCCAAGGTGAAATCTTTGATATCAACCGTGCAGGCATGCGTATTCGTTTGCTAGAGAATGGTGCCGCTGCCTTTATCCCTTGTTCTCTCATCTTAGCCAATAAAGAGCGTCTGGATTGCAACGGTGATATGGGCACAGTGTCTATCGACAAAGAGCTAACATACCGTTTGGGTGATGTACTTGAAGTGGTGTTAACGGAAGTTAATCAGGATACGCGCAGTTTAGTTGCCAAACCGACTCAAGTATTTGCTGACTTAGAGTGTGCAGCCGAGCCCGCTTCTGAGACAGAATCGTAATCGTTCCTACCTTCGAAAAAATGCCAGTCGTCTGACTGGCATTTCAAATAACTGTTGCGCGCATTTTTTTGTTCTCGAAAAAGGTTAATCACCAGTAATTGCTTCTCGCTTACTGACTTCAATTAACTCAATAACGCTTGATACGCCATATTTGTCTAAGATTCTTCGCTTATATGTACTCACTGTTTTGGGACTCAATCCCAAAATATGCGACACATCGTTGTTCGATTTTCCTTGTAATAAGTAGTTCAATACCATCACTTCCCGATTGGATAGTTTTGGCGTCTTAGATGATATATCTCTCTGATTTGACTTAAAAAAGTTATAACCACTCAGTACCGTTTCCAAGGCGTTAATAATAACGTCCTGACTCTCCGATTTATCTATGTAGCCATTTGCTCCCAACTCGTAAGCGACTTTAGAGCAGTAATCTTGGCCATTACAGGAGAAAAACACGGTTTTTCCACTGTATCCGTGAGATTTTGCTCGTCGGAAAAACTGAAATCCATCGGCACTATCTAAGTTGACGTCCAAGATTAATAGATCAAACTCATGTGAAGAGATAATGCTGATAGCCTGTTTGTAATTGCTAGTACAGATAATATTATCAACTGATTTAATTCGGGATAAGATAATTTTAAGTGACTCACACACGATAGGGTGGTCATCATATATAAGGACGGTGTGTTTTTCCATTCCATTACTTCTAAACATAGTATTACTTCTTTTTCGTTTTCTGCTACTGTTACGTGAGTTTAATAAAATATTAAATACATGATTGATATAGGTAATTAAGTAATCCCTTTATCCTTATTTAGATATGACTCATGTATGTAAATTCTTACTTAACTCATCATATTAATGCATATCATATTCTATAATACCTTCATAGAACATAACCTGATTTATAGGGGTGACATTTCTAGTTTTGCATTAAATACGATATTTCCTACACGGAGAGGATAAGAAATGGAGGATTGTGGTTTTTAGAGTAAAAGGCTAATAAATGTCAAATTAGCTTACAATGAAAATGCTTTAGTTGACTTAACTAAATATCATTCTATTTAATTTTAGGGTGTTTGATTCGGAGTAGCCTTGTTTATTGGTCAATGGAATGCGCCCGTTATCAATCACTCCAGAACATCTGTTTGGGATCTTTATCTATTTCTCGTATCAGGGCGGTCAAGTCGGTACTGTGAGGCAGAAATGGGTAAGGTATCCAGGTGTCTATTTGAGTTTCATGGGGGATGAACAACTGCCAACGTTGTGTATTGGCGCACCAGGATAGTTTCGCAATATAATCCATGTAATCGCAGTGGGCTGAATCGAGTAAGAAATGCTGTTTTATAAAGATGACACCGTTATCGGTGACCTCGTAACGGGCTTTACCTAACTCGGCTGGTGTGTTTTGGTTTCTCACTTTACAGATCGACTCTGCACGACTTTCAACCTGACGTTGTAGCAAACTTACTAATCCCATTGCACTCTCACTTCAGTAATGTGCTGTATTCTAATCAGAGCAGAATACCTTATGCATACAGATACTATTTACATCAGAACTATTTATCTGCCCAGTTTTTCACAAAATTGTCATCTTATGGAAATATTATGAGGTCGGCTAACTCGAGTCTATCAACTATCAGGAGAAAAATATGATTCGCATTGCGCTGGCTGCACTTTTATCTACATCATTGGTTTCAGCGCCAATATTTGCGAAAGAAGTAAACGTATCAGGTTCAACTTCTGTTGCACGTATCATGGATGTCTTAGCGGAAAAATTCAACGCCACTCACCCTGAAAGCTTTATAGCGGTTCAAGGGGTAGGCTCAAGTGCGGGAATCACGCTTGTAAGTAAGGGTGTTGCAAACATAGGAATGAGCTCGCGTTACCTGACTGAGAGTGAACAAACTGAATCCTTGACGGTGATGCCAATCGCTTACGATGGGCTCGCCGTTGTCGTGAATAAGTCGAATATGGTTGACAATGTGACACGAGATCAGTTGTTTGATATCTACAAGGGCAAGATTACTAACTGGAAGCAGATCGGTGGTAGTGACCAAAAAATTGCTGTGGTAACGCGAGAAGCGTCTTCTGGTTCGCGTTATAGCTTTGAAAGCTTAATGGGCTTAACTAAGACGATTAATGGTCGAATGGTCTCAGATATCAATCCAGATAACTTAGTCGTTAACAGCAACAGTATGGTGAAAACGATCGTTAACCATAACAAGCAGGCGATTGGATTTATTTCAACGGGTTCGGTAGATAGTTCGATTAAAGCAATTCAGTTTGAGGGCGTCGATCCTAATACCAATAACATTGCGTCTGGAAAGTATGAGTTGTCCCGCCCGTTCTTAGTGCTTTACGATGAAAGTCGTCTGAGCGAAAGCGCTCAAGAGTTTGTACACTACTTGGCGGAAGATGAAGCGAAAAATCTTATTGATGAGTACGGCTATACCTCCATCAGAGCCAAAAAACAGAATTAATAGCGATTTTCCACCTTACCAGAGGCATTGCGTCAGCTGTTGATTACTCTAACAGTATGAGGTAATGCCTCTTTCCTTTTCTCGCATAACATTTCCCTCCTTTTGATACTTTTCAACCTGATATAACCGTCAAGAGTGATTGAATTGCGGTTGAACTGCTCGCATTTTCGTGACTGAGACTTTTACTGTTTATCGCCCCTTCGGTTTATGAGTGGTTATCGAAGGATGATCATATTTTTCCTACATGCATTGAGCACTCTATCTGATATTAAGTTGCTAAAGTTTGATTGATACTATTGTCACTCAAGCTAAGAACATATTTTATGTTCCTTGTGATTATGTCTTGATTTATTTAAGGCAAGTCGTTTGGCATTTTTAAATTAGATTGAATTATTGTCCGATGAATATTTAACAATGGTTATAATTAGACAGTTTCTAACTTTAAAAATGATTGAATGGTAATAATAAAAACAAACTCATAAATGATTTTTGAATGGAGTGTAAATATATGAAAGGCAACTTTTTAAAGTTTGGTCTTAAACCTTTATTTGTCGCAGTACCTGCAATTATGTTTGCAAATGGCGCGTTAGCTAATTCTGGCGATCTTACCATCATTGGTAGTGTCAGTGCGCAGACGTGTGATATTTCAGTAACGAGTGCGTCAGGCGGTCCAGTGCTTTCACTAGATTTGGGTACAGTTGCTGCGAGTGGCTTTGGTTCTGAAGTTGTGTTCCACCTAAAACCTGATACCAGCAATACGGCATGTGACACGACAAACATGAACGCTGATGTTACTTGGTCTGGCTCTGATCTAGGTCCTAACGGTATTGAAAATGGCTCGGGTACAGCAACAGGAACACGCGCATTACTCAAAGCGAAGCCTTTTGGTGCTCTTGATCAATTCATCACATCTGCAAACCCGACTTACACGTTCCTTGGCCCACAAATGCAAGGCGACGGCTCTCTACAATTTGCTGCTCAGTTATCTGCTGGTTCTACTGCGGGTACATACAGCTCAACAGTATCGTACACAGTATCATACAACTAATTTAATTTGGGGCAGATATAGCTTTGAATATCTGCCCCTTTTTTATAAGCGCTATTATGAAGAAGTATGAATATGTTAAAAGTGATTTACTCTCTTCTGCTTGTTTTCTCATTTTCATTATTGGCCAATACAAACGATAAACTTAGCGAAGAATTTGATACTCGATTTTTGACCAATAACCCTGAATATGCTGACTTTTTTAATAATCAGAGTGATATTTTTTTAGGTAGCTACACAGTAGAGCTATATGTCAATCAAAAATATCGTCAAGGTCTAAATTTAGTTATTGAACCGTTTGAATATGAACTGAATGAACTTTGCCTCTCGCAAACACTATTTCCAGATGTGGACTTTAGCTACTACGAAGAATTTAAAGATATTAATAATGGCTGCTATTTTATTGGTCGCGAGCAATACACCACGGTAGATTTTTCTATCGATACTCTTACTTTAGATATTTCAATACCTCAGTTTTACCTTAAATCAGATCTCAGTGAGTCTAGTAGCGAATGGGAAGATGGTGAGCTTGCAATCCGCGCTGACTACTTAGCCAATATTTCCAAGGGCAACAACAATCGTGACCCTTACTATTTCGCAAATCTCAACATGAAGATCAATAGCTTGGGGTGGTATGGTCAAATTGACGGTTACGCCTCACAAGACCGTATCGATGTAAGCAGCTTTAAAGCCTCAACGGGTCTCGAACAGTTCGGGACGGAACTGACAGTAGGTCAGACCTGGACGGGCAGTGACATCTATCAAAACTTTGGTTTTATCGGTGGTCAATTGTCGACGGACTTCAGCATGAAGCCCAATAGCTATAAAGAATATTCACCGATTGTCAGTGGTGTGAGTGAAGAAAACTCGACGTTAACTGTCTCTCAATCAGGTGTTGTTATTTATCAAACTCGATTAACGCCGGGGCCTTATCGCTTGGAAGATCTGCGTCCAGTGAGTAATGGTGATCTGATCATTGAGATTAAAGGTGACTCAGGAAAATTAACTGTCGAGACGATACCTACCTCGGTGTTGCCACAAATGCTGAGAGCGGGAGTGTTCGAATATGGCTTTAGTGCTGGATTTATCAACTCATCGGTTGAGGAAATCCATGAGGATATAGGCCAAGACAATTTTTTTGTTAGCTACAATTTCTCAACTGGTCTTGAGTCTAGTACGTTACTAGGCAGTTCATTGCTATCGGATGGATACCTTTTTGTTGGTGCTAAGTACATGATGCCATTAAACTATTTTGGGACATTAGGTTTGACGGTTTCTCGCTCGCAAGCAAAAAGTATCCAAGATGATTGGACTACCGGATACTCCTTTCGTGCAGAGTATGCTCGAAATATCAATACAAAGACGGACTTTAACTTACTTAGCTATCGGTACCAGAACGAAGAGTACGTCGAATTTTCAGACTACAAGTCTAAAACAGGCAAGTTATTTAAATCAAAAGAACGGTATGAAGCTCGCCTAAGTTCACGGTTTGAAAATGGATCGATTTCATCATCAATGTGGAAAGAGTCCAGTTGGCAAGGAAAGGAAAGTGTTGGCATTAATTTAACAGGCTCTATCAATATACTAGGTAATACACTCAGTTTGTCCTCGAATTATCGAGATAATGGGTTGTCTGACATCAGTTTATCTTTGAGCGTACCTTTAGATTATAACTACAGCAATGTGGCGAGATTCTCGACTTCATATTCGGCTGAAAGTGACGAGTTGTTTTCGTCTGCTTCGTCGCAATTAAAGATTGATGAAAAGATCTCTGTAAATGCGGGAATAGACCGTTCAGTCAATGGTGCCAGTGTATCTGTTAACGGCAATGTCGCGACCAAGACAGCAAACTATTCGCTTGGCATCAACGGTGATGATAAGGGCAATGTATTTTTAGCATCTTCGGTCTCTGGGTCTACGTTATACACCAATGATTCAGGATTAATACTTTCAACCTTGAAATCGAATACGGTCGGCATTGTTGGTGTTGATGGATTACAAGGCGTTAAGGTCAATGGAAGCGAGACCAACTCTGATGGATTTGCGGTTGTACCGCTGTCACCTTATCGCGAGAACTTGGTCAATATTAATAGTTTTGGGGTTTCCAGTGATATTGAACTTGCTAGCTCTTCTCTAGTCTACAAGCCTTCAAAAAATTCGGTGCTATATCGCAAAGTAAGCTATTCAAGAATGAATAAATACAACTTACTAATAAGCAATGCCGAAATGTTTGAGAACGCAAGAAATTTAGATGTCGTCAATGACAAAAATGAAAGTGTTGGTTATCTGTACCAAGGGATGATCATTGCATCGATGGAAAGTAGTTCTGATTATTTGGTTATTTCAGCCAATGGTGAAGATCAATGCCGAGTTTATTTGAACGATGTGATCGCTAATGCCGACACGATATATAGGAAGGAGTGCCAGTAATGAAGTTAGTGGTTATGTTGATGTTACTTGTCTTAACGCAGAGTGCTCAGGCCGCGTTTGTTATTAACTCAACACGTTATATATATAATCAGGATGACAACTCAATACCTGTAGAGGTATCTAACAAGTCAGACAGACGCTATGGAGGGCAAATTTCCGTCTATCAAGATGGCGCTGCCAAAGGCGAGATTGATACGGATTCTGCGGTGGTATTACCTTCTCCACCGGTGTTTAAAATCAATCCAAACGCTAAGCAAAGAGTTAATCTGAGAATGATTAACAAAGGCACTTTACCTCAAGATAGAGAGACTCTTTTTTGGCTCAATATCTTAGAAATACCGCTGGCAGACGGAGGGTCTTCAACTGCTGGAAACTCTATCTCGCTGGCGATGAGTGTGAAGTTAAAGCTATTGTACCGACCAAGCTCAATAGCAAAAGCAAGACGTGATGCGGAATCTAAAGTTACCTATAAGAGAGAAAATGGTCTGCTTGTTCTCACCAATAATACCCCGTTTTACTTTGCCGTTTCGAAAATTATGTTAGATGGCAATGAGATCAATAATATTAGCGCCGAAGCTCGTGGTGATTTGCAAAAGTTTGTGCCATTTTCGAGTGTAAATATTGCTCTAGGAAAAGCGAAGAAGTTCTCCGAGGTACAAATAAAGGCAATCGATGACTGGGGCGCGACGAATACATTTGTACTGGCGACTAATTAATAAGACGGTTTGAAAACAAGTTATGACATTAAAATGTATATTAAGAGCGCTTTTCCTGCTCGTAGTGTATGTCTTATCAATAAATTACGTGTATGCGGTGTGTGTTGATAGGATTCCAGGCCAAGCATTCCTATCTCCAAGTATTGAAGCCACATTTTCGGCAGAAGATTTCAACGCTCATCCTATGGGAGAGCCTCTAGCCACGAACACACTGAGCTCAACAGCGCCAATACAAGGAGTCCTCAATTCGTATAGGCTGGCGTGTGATTCCAACCAAAGTCGATCTTTTCAATTATGGTCGCGCGCCCAGATGCCAAACCGGCAACTTTTCCCAGATGATAGTTTTCGGCTGGCTGATGGAGACTGGTATGGCTTTGAGCTTAACGAATACATTGCGGTTGGGTTGGTAGGACAGATCGCTCGATACGGAAGCAATCAGTTGAGCAATTGTTTGATCAATACATCTAACTCAGTGCCCTGTTCAGGCATCGTTGGATCTCGAGGAATACACCCAGTAGGTGTCACTGTTCAACTGTATAAGATCAAAAATATGCCCGCGGGGAGTAAAGGATTTACCCTGGAGGACCCGTCTTTTAGTTTTTTGTATGGGATTAGACCGTATCCAGATGTTGAGCCTTTGGCACTTGTGACCGGGTATTTCAATCTCAATTTTTCCGTTTCAGGTGATATCTCAACGCCAGAACTCATCATAGATAATCCAGTGGTGAGATTTGCTGGTGTCGCTGGAGATGAAGTTATTCAAGATGTTTCGGTATCCGTTAGAAACAGCAACACTCAAAAGCTGTTTCCCCAGGAATACACGGTTAGTTTATTGACGCCGAATAGGAGTAATGAAAGAACGGGACTAGTGGGTGGAACGCAGTTTGCTTTGATGGTGAATAGAAACGAACTTAGGGTAGATGGTGATACTTCTGAGCGCTGGTGGCCAGAATTAGAGCCCAATGCGACTTCCTCTATTCCACTCAGATTTAGGTTCAATATCGCAGGACCGCCGGGACAGCATAGTTCAATACTGACATTAGAAACGGAGATTCCGTAGAGAACAAGCCTATAGATATAAAATAAGCCCCTATGAGTAGGGGCTTTCTATGAGGGGGGCTTTAATGAGCAGACTTATTAGTCGAGCTCCACTCCAGATTCTTTATACAATCGACGACATGCTTTGCCGTCACTATGGAACAAGTGGCAACGGTGAGCTGGAATGCCTACCGATAACTTATCACCTGGTTCAACCGCTAGCGTATCCGGTTGACGGAAGATCATGTCTGCATCTGCGGCATCGATATGTAGATAAGCTTGTGTCTCGTTACCTAGTTTTTCGACGATATTGACTTCACCTTCAATGACTGCGTCACCTTGATTTGACGGCAGTAAATGTTCAGGACGGATACCCAGTGACATGCGTTCACCGCGCGTCACTGTAGTGCCATCGACTGGGATCCAGAAAGTCGTCCCGTTTGCCAACTGAACCATAACGCGATCTTTCTCAACGGCTTCGATAAAGACACTCATAAAGTTCATCTTAGGAGATCCTATGAAGCCAGCAACAAAGCGGTTTTGTGGGTAGTGGTAAAGCTCTAAAGGTTTGCCTACTTGAGAAACAAAGCCAGCATCCAATACCACGATTTTGTCAGCCATGGTCATCGCTTCTACTTGGTCATGCGTTACATAGATCATGGTGCAACCCAGTTTGCGCTGTAGCTTTGTGATCTCTGAACGCATCTGTACGCGAAGCGCAGCATCTAGGTTAGACAGAGGTTCATCTAGTAGGAATACATCGGGTTGCGAAACGAGAGTTCGCCCGATTGCAACACGTTGACGCTGACCACCAGAAAGCGCTTTTGGTTGACGTTCTAGAAGATGGCTTAGCTGGAGGATTTCCGCTGCGTGTTCAACGCGTTTATCTATTTCGCTTTTATCCGCTTTGGCAAGTTTGAGACCAAAAGACATGTTGTCGTAAAGGTTTAGGTGAGGATAAAGTGCGTACGACTGGAACACCATGCCGACACCACGCTTTGATGGCTCAACGTCGTTCATTCGTTCATCGCCAATATATAGGTCGCCAGAAGTGATGTCCTCTAAACCAGCGATACAGCGTAGCAGTGTAGATTTACCACAGCCTGATGGACCAACAAATACGACAAACTCACCTTCTTGAATGTCTAGATCGACATTCTTTGAAATCAGTAAGTCACCGTAAGCTTTACATACATTTTTTAACGTGACACTCGCCATCTAGCTCGTCCTCGATCAATTTTATATTTTACTGCCTATCATTATATGAATTATGGACACGGCAATAATAGTAGGAATTGGGTAAGAAAATGGATTTTTTATACAGGTAAGAAAATATGGGTGAAGGAGTTCCTCGCGACACCCATCAAGCCAAAGTCAAGTTTGCTTCCCCCGTGTAACACAAGCGTCTCCCCCGGCTGAATCAGTTACCTGAATACCTATGTCACTTGTGTACTCTTAGCAAACCCTCGCGGCGTTGCAACCAGTGACATGATTCATGTCTTACTGGAAAGGGTTCTTACCATCCACTCTTGGATGACTGCAGTTTGCGGAAAAATGGGGTCAGCGACATCCTCCTATACGCAATAATTGTAGGGGGAGTAGGAGGGGATGAGGTTATGAAGGGATGAGAATGCACAAAGAGATCGAGTTCAAATTATTGCTTCCATTTATATTGAGTTCGATCACGTTCGAGAGTTGATTTGTGACTTAGGTCGCTAACCGGTATCGATGGAGATCACGAAAATAGTCCATAATAGCGAGGGCGTAGGGAGTAGGAGGATGAGCCTTTGATTCGTTTGGCTGAAAATAACTGCTGAAATACGGTGAAGCCTCTGGTTGAGCCCTACAACACAAATATAAAAAGGATATGAACATGAAAAATGCCCTAAGCACAGTAGCACTAGGAACTCTTGTTGCTCTTGGCTCATTTGGCGCAAATGCTGCTATCGAAGAAGGTCAACTAACGATCTGGATCAATGGTGACAAAGGCTACAATGGACTTGCTGAAGTAGGTAAACAGTTTGAAGAAGAGACTGGTATCAAGGTAACAGTTGCTCACCCTGACGCGCTTCAAGACAAGTTCCCACAAACTGCGGCAACTGGTGACGGTCCTGATATTGTGTTCTGGGCACACGACCGTTTTGGTGGCTACGCAGAAGCGGGTCTACTGGCTGAAGTGAATCCGTCAAAACAACTTAAAGAAGGTATCGTAGATTTTGCTTGGGATGCAGTTAAGTACAACGGCAAGCTAATTGGCTACCCAGTTGCGGTAGAATCTCTATCTCTTATCTACAACAAAGATCTTGTACCAAATCCACCTAAGAGCTGGGAAGAAGTTGCGGCTCTAGACGCTAAGCTAAAAGCTGATGGCAAATCCGCAATCATGTGGAACCTGAAAGAACCGTACTTCACATGGCCTCTAATGGCTGCTGATGGCGGTTACGCATTCAAATATGGCGCAGCTGGCTACGATGTGAAAGATGCGGGTATCGCGAAAGATGGCGTTAAAGACGCTATGAACTTTGTGAAAGGCCTTGTCGACAAAGGCGTAATTTCTTCAGACATGGATTACTCTGTATCTGAGTCAGCGTTCAACCAAGGTAAAACAGCAATGACAATCAATGGCCCATGGGCTTGGGGTAACATTGAAAAGTCTGGCATTAACTACGGTGTAACGACGCTACCTAAGTTCAACGGCCAATCTTCAAAACCTTTTGTTGGCGTACTGACTGCTGGTATCAGCACGGCTTCACCAAACAAAGATCTAGCGGTTGAATTCATTGAGAACTACCTACTAACCAACGATGGTCTACGTAAAGTAAACAACGACAAACCACTTGGTGCGGTTGCTCTAAACTCATTCCAACGTGAACTTGATGCTGACAAGCGTATTGCAGCAACAATGGACAACGCAATGAATGGCGAAATCATGCCTAACATCCCACAAATGGGCGCATTCTGGGGTGCTGCTAAAAATGCAATCATTAACGTTGTTGACGGTCGCCAAACTGTAGATGCAGCACTTGCTGACGCAGAAAAACAAATGACCAAATAATTCAGTAATACCCTTTTGAGGAGAGGGTAACCTCTCCTCCTTTTCAAGTTTTATTATCGCTAGCAGGTTCTCTTATGCAGTCAGTTCAAGGTACAGATGTTATGCCATCTACAACAACGAGCTTGCCATCAAGTAAAAGCGTATTCATCAAATGGGGCGTATTGGCCTCTGTCGGTATTGTTAATGGCTACGCAACCGTTCTTATGTATTCTCGTGGTGAGACGGCTTTTGCGCTACTTACCCTTATTTTAACCGCTCTGGCGTTGTACATTTTTGGTAGTAAAAAGACGTACGCACACCGTTACATTTATCCAGGCATCGCAGGCATGATTCTATTCATCCTGTTTCCACTTGCTTACACGGTCAGTCTTGCTTTCACTAACTACAGTGCGAAAAACCAACTTTCATTTGACCGTGCCCAAGTGGTACTCATGGATCGTACATTCCAAAGTGGGGATAGCTATCCATTCACTCTGTATAAAACAGAGACAGGTCACCTTCTTTCAATCAAGAAGGGCGATCAACTGCTAGCAACCGATGTTTTTGACCTTGCTTCCCTGACAGCAACCGATATGGATTTGAAGCCTGTTGACTCGATTGAGGGTGATAAGGAACAAATTAAGACGATTATCAGCAACAAAGTGGCACTGGGTAATCTCGACCTGCACCTTCCCAATGGTGACGATATCCGCATGAGCGGCTTGCGTAAGTTCGCTGCGGTTGTGCCGCTCTACACGATGCAAGATGACGGTGAGACGCTTTACAACAACCGTACTGGTGAAACTCTACGTCCAAACATGGAAATTGGTTTCTACCAACCTGTTGACGAGAATGGCCAATTTATTGGTGCGACGGTATCGCCTGGTTTTGTTGTCGACATTGGTGCGAAGAACTTTGAGCGAGTTTGGAAAGACGAAGGCATTAAAGAACCGTTTGTCAGCATCTTCATTTGGACAATTCTTTTCTCAGCGTTGACCGTTGGTCTTACGGTGATCATTGGTCTGGTACTTGCGAGTATCGTTCAATGGGAAGAGATCAAGGGCCGTGCAATCTACCGAGTGTTGCTGATTTTGCCTTACGCGGTGCCAGCGTTTATCTCAATCCTAATCTTTAAAGGTTTGTTTAACCAAAGCTTTGGTGAGATCAACATGGTGCTCGAAGCACTATTTGGTATCAGCCCATCGTGGTTCTCCGATCCGCTAATGGCGAAGGCAATGATAGTCATCGTCAACACATGGTTAGGTTTTCCTTACATGATGATACTGTGTATGGGTCTGCTTAAAGCGATTCCGGATGACCTTTACGAAGCCTCGGCAATTGATGGTGCTAACTTCTTTGATAACTTCCGTACTATCACATTACCGCTGATGATCAAGCCGCTTACTCCGTTGCTTATTGCGAGTTTCGCGTTCAACTTTAACAACTTTGTTCTAATTCAGTTGTTGACTCAAGGTGGACCAAACATGATTGGTACTTCTGAGCCAGCGGGTTACACCGACCTACTTGTAAGTTACACCTACCGTATCGCTTTTGAAGGTAGCGGTGGTCAGGACTTCGGTCTAGCAAGTGCTATCGCAACGCTTATCTTCCTATTGGTTGGTGGATTGGCACTACTCAACTTACGCTTCACTAAGCTGTCTCAAGATTAAGGAGTACTGACAATGGCAATGGTACAAGGTAAGTCACTTAAATACCGCGTATGGGCGACGCATATTGCCCTATGGATTTTCTTGTCAGCGATTATCTTCCCACTACTGATGGTGGTTGCGATCTCATTCCGTGAAGGTAACTTCGCAACGGGTAGCTTAATTCCAGATAATCCGTCTCTGGAGCACTGGAAACTGGCACTAGGTTTCTCTGTTACAAATGCTGATGGCTCTGTCACACCACCGCCGTTCCCTGTTCTTACTTGGTTGTGGAACTCGGTGAAAGTTGCGGGTATTACATCTGTACTTATTGTGGCTCTGTCTACAACTTCAGCGTACGCTTTTGCTCGTATGCGTTTTAAAGGCAAAGAAACGATTCTGAAAGCAATGATGATTTTTCAGATGTTCCCAGCCGTGCTAGCGCTTGTGGCACTTTATGCGCTGTTTGATAAGTTGGGTCAGTACATTCCGTTCCTTGGTTTGAACACCCACGGTGGTCTAATTTTCTCTTACCTTGGTGGTATCGCACTGCATGTTTGGACTATCAAAGGGTACTTTGAAACGATTGACACCTCGCTGGAAGAAGCTGCAGCTCTTGATGGCGCGACACCTTGGCAGGCGTTTAGATTGGTACTACTCCCTCTTTCTGTGCCAATTCTTGCGGTAGTGTTTATTCTGTCGTTCATTGGTGTTGTAGGAGAAGTTCCTGTGGCGTCGTTGCTACTTTCTGATGTAAACTCTTACACATTAGCAGTTGGTATGCAGCAATACCTCTACCCTCAAAACTATTTGTGGGGCGATTTTGCAGCGGCAGCAGTACTGTCTGCCTTACCAATAACCATCGTATTCTTACTTGCTCAGCGCTGGTTGGTCGGAGGATTGACCGCCGGTGGTGTGAAAGGTTAATAAGAACGATAAGGGCGACCGCAAGGTCGCCCATTTGTTTCTCTGCTTAACACTTTTGGTTTGGCCGCCGATCAGTTAAGAAGAGAGCATAACTGGCGTTACGCATAGCTGGCTGTTAGCTAGATTCCTTACTATTTACTACTAACAGTTTTTGTAACCATTACCCGGCTTGTCCGGGTATTTTTATGCCTGAAACTCAGCTACCAAGGGATTATACGGAGGCAAAAATGGAACGGCAGTGGCGAATAGCTGTGTTGCGAGGAGGCGGTGATTACAAAATGCAACGCATAGACGCGTTGCAGATAGTTGCGGCAAAAAGCACAGAAATGCTAGGGTTTATAGCTCGCGGTTAGAAGGAGCACAGCCTAAATGTTGCAGAAGCACGTAGATACTTTCCTGTGATAACGCCACTTTACGAAAGAGATCAGCAAACAGCTCATCACCACCGAAGCAAGTACGAATGTAGTGGTTAATCTCTGTGTCGTTATATCCTTCAACGTACATTGTTCTCACCCATTGATATTCGATCGCTTTAAGGTTTAACAGCGTTGTTTCGCTCAATGTGGTTTGACTCAGGTTCAAGGTCTATTCCTTCAATTGTTTCTGTGCTCAAGGATTTAAACAAAGAAACATGAAAGAAAAATGACAGAGGTTGGGTTGTGATGTCAAAACACTCTCTGCCACCACAACCGTGTGTTGAACGGGTTATTTTAGATACTTGACGTGAGCTTCCATCTCTTCACCAATCTGCTTGCGCATATTCATCAGACGGATGGCTGAGTCGCGTAATTCAATGTCTTCAGGTGTCTCTGGAATCCATTCTGGAACAGAAGTTGGTGTTCCAGTCTCATCCACTGCTACCATAATCACGATACAGTGAGTTGTAAGACGATTTTTGAGCTCTTTAGGATCGCAAGCCTGTACATCTATGGCGATATGCATAGAGCTTCGACCTGTGTAAATCACTTTAGCACTGACTTCGACCAAGTTACCCACATGAATAGGTTGAACAAAGCGAATTCCGCCTGCGTAGGCAGTAATACAATACTTACCACTCCATCCGGCCGCATTAGCGTATGCCGCTAAATCTATCCATTTCATAACGGCGCCACCATGGACTTTACCGCCAAAGTTAACATCTCCGGGCTCAGCTAGAAAACGTAAGGTTATATCTCGTTGACCAGTACTCATCTGTCAATCCTTATTGTTATAGGTGTGTTTGCGACTCGCTAAAATACTAGATAACAAAGCTGTCAATTATCTGCAACATCTATTGGAGTTTAGACGCAAAAACAAGGTCTGAAGCTTGATATTGTAGTCGTATGCAGGTTTAAGAAGTCTCATTTTTGATACGCGTAGGGAATGAGGTATTGCCCTACATTATTTGTTCGTTAAATGTGTATAAATACGCGTCAGTTATGAAATCGGCTGCTAAGAAAATCGTTTGTTTTCATGCAGGATTCGAATAGACAAGAGAGATAATATGAAGTTATTTACGGCTAGAAAAACATATTTGGCTGCAGCGGTACTCGGTATGTCTGCGTTATTAAGTGCATGTAGCCCGGCAGACAAAGTTGATACTGCAAACAGTTCACCCGCGCCATCAGGTACGCTGTATTTGGGGGGCTCTGTGATTACCATGAACGATGAGCAGCCGAGAGCGGAAGCCGTGTTTGCTGATGATCAAGGTCAGATTCTATTTGTTGGTCAAGAAGATAAGGCGAAAGCGCTTTATCCGAGCGCGAAAGTGGTTGATCTCGGTGATAAAGTGATTATGCCAGGCTTTATAGAGCAACATCTTCACCCCTTCTTAGGTGCTCTTACATTGAGCATGCCAGTGATCGCTCCAGAAGAGTGGCAACTTCCAAGCCGCACATGGCCAGCTGTTGAAGGTCATGAGGAATATCTAGCTGCACTCAAAACGGTTGAAGCTGAACTGACTGATCCCAATGAGGTGCTTTGGACATGGGGCTATAACAATTTTTTCCATGGTGAGCTAAATCGCCAGGTACTGGATAGCGTTTCCAAAACTCGCCCGATCGCCGTTTGGCACCGTTCGGCGCACGAATTCTATGTTAATAGCGCCTTTGTCGAACGCTATGGTCTTAATCAACAGGATATAGATACACTTGGCACTGAAGTGCAAGGGCAATCTGATCTTGCTAACGGCCATTTCTGGGAAGGTGGGGCGCTTATTTACTTACTGCCACGTATCTACAAAGATCTTGGCAATCAGGAAAGATTCGAGTTTGGTCTAAATCAGATGGTTGAGATGCTGCATCAAAAAGGTGTCACAGCCTACAATGAGCCTGGGGCATTTATCCCAGCTGAGATGACAGAAACGTATCTGAGAATATTAGGCGCAGAATCGACGCCTATGTATTCCTTCTTTACACCTGAGAGCAAAACGCCTTTCCTAATGAAGGGTAAAGAAGGCGTGGTTAAAGCAGTCGAAGAGGTGACTAAAACCTTACCTGAAGAGGGGAAAGTCCGTTACTTCGACAAGCAGATTAAGATCTTGTTTGATGGCGCAATCATTTCACAACTGATGAAAATGAAAGATGGCTACTTGGATGGTCACCATGGTGAGTGGATTCAAACACCAGAAGATGTTGAAGCTATTACGAAAGCGTTCTGGGAAAAAGATTACCAGATCCTTGTACACGTCAATGGTGACGAAGGTGTTGAAAAACTAATAGAGATTATGAAACGTCGTCAGGCTGAATATCCTCGCGATGATCACCGCTTTACAATCGTTCACTTTGCAAACTCGACCGATGAGCAGATCAAAGAGTTGAAAAAGTTAGGGGCTATTATTAGCGTCAACCCATATTACGTTACTGGATTTGGCCAACGTTTCGGTGAGGTGGGTCTAGGCGAAGAGCGAGCTCACTCTATGGTGCGCCTAGCCACGATCGAGAAAGAAGGAATTCCTGTGTCACTTCACTCTGATATGCCAATGGCTCCATCAGATCCATTGTTGTTAGCGTGGAGTGCTGTCACACGTCAAACAAACCAAGGACAAGTCCTGCGTCCGGATCTGGCTTTGTCACTGGATGCAGCGCTTCGTGGCATTACGATTGAAGCGGCATACTCTTGGGGGATGGAAGATAGTCTGGGCAGTATTGAAGTCGGTAAAGTGGCGAACTTTACGATTCTAGATCAAGACCCGTACAAAGTGGATGTGCACAATCTTAAAGATATACCTGTCTACGCGACGGTATTTGAAAGCAAATTATTTCCTATCGATAAGTAACAATAACGCCCAACACTGTTGGGCGTTTTTTTTTAAACTTCTGTTCATGTTTGATTCATTTTGAGTTCGTTAAGCTAAAGCTAACTTAATAGAGGATTGATTATGAATAGAATGATTACTGGCGTATTTGCGCTTTTCATCGGTTTCTTTACCCTCATATTTGGCTTGATTCTAGCTATACCGCTAACGATAGCGGCGCTTATTACAGGTAAAAAACTCGAACGAGCAATTAAAATGAACAACCCTATGTTCAGCCAAGGTAACCGTAAAAACGTTATCGAGGGTGAATTTGAAGAAGTCTCCAAATAAAATCCGTAGCATAGACGGCACTTGATACTCTCCCGTGGTGAAAACAAAAAAGCCACTTCCATAAAACGGAAGTGGCAACTACGGGGGATTATTATAGGTATTAGTGTTGTGGAGTTTTGCTCCCGAGAAGGTGAGAGCGATATTCTGTTATAAGCTGGCTCTATTCAATAGAACCAGCTCATTTATCCCGCGAGATTATTTTGTAGGGAACGTTTTGTAACGAACACCCATCATCTGTTCCATACAGTGAACAACTTGGCAGCTGTAGCCGAATTCGTTGTCGTACCAAATGTATAGAACACAACGGTTATCTTGAGCAATCGTCGCCGCGCCATCAACGACACCAGCAAAACGAGAACCAACAAGGTCTGTTGATACGATTTCAGTAGATTCAGTGTAATCGATTTGAGCCGCTAGCTCAGAAGTGAGAGCGATTTCACGTAGGTAGTTGTTCAACTCTTCCTTGTTTGTCCCTTTTTCTAGGTTTAGGTTTGCAACAGCCATAGAGACGTTAGGAGTAGGTACTCGAATTGCGTTACCAGTTAGCTTACCTGCTAGTTCAGGTAGTGCTTTGGCAACCGCTTTCGCTGCACCCGTTTCAGTCAACACCATGTTTAGCGAAGCGCTACGACCACGACGCTCTCCTGAGTGGAAATTGTCAATTAGGTTTTGGTCGTTAGTGAACGAGTGAACGGTTTCAATGTGACCCGAAGTGACAGTGTATTTATCATTGATCGCTTTTAGTACCGGAGTAATAGCGTTCGTTGTACAGCTCGCCGCAGAAATAATCGTGTCTTCAGGTTGAATAACGCTGTCGTTAACACCGAACACAACGTTCTTAATGTCGCCTTTGCCTGGAGCCGTCAGCAGAACTTTTTCTGCGCCGTTACACTCTAGGTGTTGGCTCAGGCCTTCAGCATCACGCCATACACCTGTGTTATCAACAACGAGAGCGTTCTTGATACCATAGCTGGTGTAATCAACTTCTTGTGGTTTGTTTGCGTAGATAAACTGGATAAAGTTGCCATTTGCAATGATTGCTTTGCGCTCTTCATCAACAATGATGCTGCCATTGAACTGACCGTGAACAGAATCACGACGTAGCAAGCTGGCGCGTTTTTCTAGATCGCCTTTTTTACCACCACGAACGACAACGGCTTTTAATCTTAGTGGGTAGCCTGGGCCGCTTTTCTCAACAAGTAGACGAGTAAGCAGACGACCGATACGACCAAAGCCGTAAAGCACGACGTCACGTGGTTCCGTCACGCTCTTGCCATCCATAGCACCCATTAGAGAAGTGTGAAGGAAATCCTTTACGCCATGCTCATCGTCTCGTCCTTTCCAGAACTCGTGCGCAAGCTGACCAACGTCGACACGACATGGTGACAGTTCCATTTCAGAAAGCGCTTTAATCAGTGGAAGAGTTTGTTCTGGGGTAAGAGAAGTACCTGTGTAACGGCGTGCTAGACGGTGAGTTTTGATGATATCAATGGTTGCCGCGTTGACTAGTGTTTTACCGAAAAGTAAAACTTCTACGCCTTTCTGACGGTAAAGCTGACCAAGTAGGGGAGAAATAGATTCCGCAATCGTTTGGCTAGTTTGCCAGTCTAAAAGATGTTTCTCTGGACTCATGTTTCGTTTGGACCTTTCACGTTTTGGGGACTGACTCTACTTTGCTGTTGTAGGGGAGCAGGTAGAGATAAATAAACTATGTATTATTTTTGTAATTTTTATGCGGCAGGATTGTAAGGCCTAACATCTTATTCTGCTAGTAAAATTAATATGAGACCTAAAGGCTATAGATTGAGGGTGATTCGGTGAAAAATACTGTAATGAGTACGAGGGATCGCCTATTGACATTTTTAAAGGATGTGGCTTATTTCGTGATGAAAAATACTTGTCGCACATAAAATATGTAACAAGAATGCGATTTATCTCGTCTGTCTGTGATCAAAGTTGATTAATACACTTAAAAGGTAAACGATAAACCCACGGAAACGACATCGACTTTAGACGCGAGCGGTTTGCTCGGATCTTGCAACTGAGTAAACTGTCCACTGATCACGTTTTGCTCTCCTGTGAACCGTTGCCATTCGAAAGATGTATTGATTTGTGGTGTCCAGTCATAACGAAATCCGACCAAGTAGCTCTCGCTGGTTCTCGAAACCCGAGCCTGACCATATTGAATATAAGGTGTGATTTTCCCCAAACTGTAATCTAGCCCCGCATACCAGTTAGCACTAATATCCTTGGTTAAGATAGCTTCTGCTTGAAAGTGAAGGGCGTCGAAATAGTGGCTCAGACCAACGGAAAACATGTCCATTTTGTACACAGACTGTGCCGAAATAATGTTGGCTTCTGTTGCATCAACATTTACATACGCGAATCGAACTAAGTTATCGCCGTAGTACAACTCGGAAGAGAGCCCGATAGCTCGTGAAATATCAAGGTCGATACTTTGTCCGTAGTAGTGGTAATCGACTTGTCTGGGAAGTGCATAAAAGGGGCTGACGTTAAGTTGCAAGTCATCCCCTATAAAATATGACATATCTCCCGTAATGCCATCGTAGTAGGTGATTCCGAGGTTGTTGCTATAAATCTCCAACGGAAGACGGAGCCAGGGATAGGCACTCGAAACATAGTAGTATTCAGACATGATGAAGAGCGGGATCCGTAACCTGCCGGCGGTGATTCGAGCGTTACCCATCGCGTATTCAACAAATGCTCGTTCGATTTCAGGGGAAGAAAAGTGATCTTGAGGTCGTTTTACGACTTGAACGGTAGATCGGAAGTTCGCTCCCATCAGCCAGTCCATTTGAACCCCTAAGGTGGAATCACAATCAAAGCACCATTCGTTCGTAATATCTCGAGTGTCAATCACGGGTGTTGCATTGTCACTTTTTGCTGCTGAGATAGTGCCAAAGCCACTTAACTGTATGCTTTCATTGAAATTATATTGTGCAGAGCTGGTGTTAGGTATCAAAGCCGACGGTATCAAAATAGCCATGACCACTGCGCTATTCAGTGAATTTATAGATGACATAAGCGTCCTCTGGAAGTAAGTGTTCTGGAACATACGCAATTCCATTCGCGTTGTTCCTTAGCCAATTAACGATGACGATTTTTGATTCATCCTTTATTTCGATTGGCGCAACTGCATTGCCAGAAAAGGATTGCCTAGCCCAAATAGCCGACATTTGGCTAGGTGTTTTATTGAGTAATTGTTGGTAGAAGAGTGTTCGATAGGCAGAGTCGCGCGGAAGATCCATCAATCGGGTAGGAACGCCATTGATGCTGGATATTCGGCCTCGGTAGAGCATTTTGACTTGGTTTGAATGTAGCGCTTCTATCTCAGGATTCAGAGTAATGATGACAAACGTTTGTCCCATCACAGGCAGGCAGAGCCCCAGCAGAAGTGCAAACACCAGTAGTCTATTCAAAGAAATCCTCTCAACTGCTTATAAGAAACATGTTGTCTATCTCATTTTAGTACAACCAAGACGACCTACTTATACGAAATATCATGCGATGGTGTGAATGTTCATCTACGCTTATATTTCGTTAAACCAATTTGATTCAAGGAATGAATCCGGATGCGACTGACTAATATGTCTATCAAAACTAGACTATTTATCTTATGCCTCATACCTACTTTAGTAATCATTGCGTTCAGTGCCAATCAAGCGAAGGATTTTCAGGGCAGACTTCACAGCTACCAGCTTGTAGACGAAAAAAACACCACAATTAATTTGTTAACTGAGTTCACCAACCATTTGTCTACTGCTCTTAATAAGCGTTTGAACGGCCAAAATGCGTCGACGTCAATCAATATGGGGCAGGAGCTACTCCAACTTGTTGCCGTTACCGCTCATACTGAGAATCACGACCATCACGGTAAGCACACGGTTAATCAGGCACTTAGCTATATCGAAGAGTTACAACAACTCATGCCAGAGTTAGAGTCAGCGAGTCCTGAGTCAACGGTCGAGATTGGCCGGTTAATCTACACTGTCTACCATGACTTAATCATGGAAGTGCAATCGCTGGCTAGCCATGACTCTTCGATTGCGATTCACACCTTAGATTTGGTGCTTTCTGATTTGAGTTGGCTCTATTACTGGATGGAGAGAGAGGCTTGGCTGACTCAGGAAATCAACTGGTTCGGTTGGGTATACACAGATTATGCGGAGGAATACTTTCGAATCAGTGAAAGGCAGCAGTTCTATTTGGACAAATTTATTAATCTCGGCGCAGACTCTGAGCAGATAGACGTGCTACTCGACATTTTTGCTAGCCGAGATTTTCAACAAGGTCTGCTGGTTAAAGACCGACTACTGACTTTTTCTCAGAGTAACAATGTTCCAGAGGGCTTCGTTGATATCATCCAAAAGCGAAATAAAACCGTTGAACGACAACTGATTTTTTTCACCCAGCAGTTGCAAACCGAACTAAAATACGCCATCAGCAACGCGGAGCGAGCACTGTGGTTAATCGCAATTTTGGGCGTTACCATTTTTACGGTGATGTTTACGTGGGGATACAGCACTCTGATGCGAATCAACAGTAAGCTCGCAAAAATCATTCACGTAATGGGGCGCTTGAAAGAGAAAGATGGTGCGGAGCAGATACCTGTCGATGGTAAAGATGAATTTTCGGCGTTCGCCAGCGAGCTCAACCAAATCATAGAGCAACAAAAAGAGTATGAACAAAAACTGGTAACGGCAAAAGAAGATGCTGAGGCCGCCAGCAGAGCGAAAAGTGTCTTTCTTGCCAATATGTCCCATGAGATTCGCACGCCCCTAAACGGAATTATTGGCATGGCGGAAATACTCTCGGATAGTCATCTTTCGAGCAGCCAAAAAGAGATTTTGTCGGACATTGATACCTCGTCCCATGCTCTGCTAGTGCTGATCAACGATATTTTAGATTTGTCTAAGATTGAATCTGGAAACCTTGTGCTGTCAATTCATAGCGTCAGTTTACGAGAAATGGTGTTTGACACTATTAGTATGATTAGTTCAAAAGCACTAAAACAGGACATCGAATTGAAAGTTGAGTTCGCGGATGAACTTCCTAACCATATTGATATCGATGACTTTCGCTTTAAACAAGTTCTAATGAACTTGCTCAGTAACGCGGTGAAGTTCACTCAACAGGGATCGGTCAGTATTGAACTGGCAGCACAGGAAGGTTTCCTCGTTTGCCACGTTGCTGACAGTGGGGTGGGTATTTCACAGGAAAAACTGAGTGAAATTTTCAAGCCATTTACTCAAGAGGATGGCAGCATTACACGCAGATTTGGCGGGACGGGCTTAGGACTGGCGATATGCAGTCAATTAGTCGATATGATGCAAGGTACGATTTCTGTCAGTTCAACACTCGGTGTCGGTAGCCGTTTCACGGTGTCTGTGCCTTTGATTATCAGTGAAGAGCAACCCGCTATCTTTCAGCTGCATGAGCGTGTGTTGCTGGTGGTGAATGAATCCAAGTATCGCCAACTGGTTATCAAAGAGACGGTACGGTTAGGTGTTGAACTGGTGACGTGTGAAACCGTTGAAGATACCTTATCGGTTGATAACGAGTTTTCCTTGGTGCTCTACTGCATTAGTCAACAACGAAGTGCGAGACAGGACCTCATTCAGATAAGAGCTCGTTTTCCAAATTCGGAATTGATTGGTCTACATCATCATTTATACGCTGAGCCAGAACTGGAGGCTTTACTGTCAGCGCACATCACTTTACCTGTACTGGGGAGAAGATTGGAGTCGACACTTAAAAATGCGCTTGCCGTTAGGCATTCGGAGACTTTTACTCAGGATGACAGTTGGCAGGACAATCTCGATGTGCCAGTCAAGAAGGTGCTCATTGTAGAAGACAACCTTATGAATCAGAAAATCGCTTCCTTTTTCCTCAATAAAATGGGCATTGACTACACCATCACAAGCAATGGCCTCGATGCCTTAAATACAATCAAGTCCGGTGAGCGGTATTGTGCGATCTTGATGGACTGTATGATGCCGATCATGGACGGGTTAACCGCAACCAAGAAGATTCGAGAATGGGAGAAGGAGCAAGGCATAGGCAATACGCCGATTATTGCCTTGACGGCTAGCGTATTGCCTGAAGAAATTCAGAATTGTTTTGACGTTGGTATGGACGCTTATCTGCCTAAACCCTACAAATCACAACAATTGTTTGAGACCTTAGAGAGACTTCAGGTCACTTTTTAATTAAGGCTGACCAAGTTCGCTTAATGGCAGCCAGTTCACTTTCACGCCAGCTTGCAAAAACATCTCTTGGCTTACGGTGATTTTGTCTCCCCAACGGGATAGAAAGTCAGCCGTTTGCTCAGGACAGTGGACTGCGGAAATACCTGTCTGGATAATTTTGGCGGCGCAATTCGGGCAAGGAAAGTGAGTTACCCAGATTTCACATCCATCTAAATCACGCTTAGCAAACAAAATGGCGTTTTCTTCTGCGTGAAGCGTTTTCAAGTATTTCATCTCTCGATCATCTGTCATTGCGCTATCGGAAATACCGTGCGGGTAGCCATTGAAACCAACAGAGACAATTCGGTTCTGTTTAGTAATAACGGCGCCAACCTGAGTAGACGGATCTTTACTCCAAGAGCCGACTAATTCTGCCATTTGGTAAAAACGTTGAGCCCACTTAGAAATCATTGAGTCTGTCCTCTAAAAGATATCTGCCTAGAATTGAACTAAGTTAATTGAGTTCTGTGATATTGATCTGGTCATAATATCCTAATTTAAGTGCAGTTAGTCCAGAAAAAAGCGCTTATGTTTAGTGGATTCACTCTCGTACAAGGATGCTTAGTGATCTAAATCACCTTCTCAAAATGAACGAATGCAGTGATGCGCCTGTCACCTTGTGCGAGATCTCTCACAAGAGCGTGAGCATTGAGAGCTTGGTTGTTTGAGAAAAACAGTAAAATTAAGTGTAACTTATTAATATTAAATGTTTTGTATGTTTCTTGAGCAAAGGAAAATTTATCAAAAATGAAAATTTATCCGTTGTGAAAAAATACCGTTCGCTTAATCTTAATTTGTCGGCAGGATGCAGACACGGAACAGGAAAGACCCAAGGATAGGTCATCTTCAGGAAGAAGATTCGATTATTCAGGATGAATAATTGGCATGGAAAGCGAAGGACATTGGCTGGACGCTAGTAGCTAGGATGGTTACACAAGGAAAGACAATGGACGCTTAACGGACTAAGGCAATTGCTATCAGGATGATAGAATCAGGGACACCACTTAGGATTGAGTGATGAGAGTTAACTAGGATAGTTAACGGGCTGGATTGCCAAGGACACCGCTAGGAAGGCGATGATAAGGAAAGTGCTGAAGGATTCAGCGTACTATCAAGGAATAGATGCAGGGAGCACCTATTAGTAGCCGGATTGCTGCGAGTAAGAATAGACCCCACTAGGCGAAAGCTTAGTGGGGTTTTCTTTTGCCTGAAATTTTCTGTTACAAATGTGGATATTGCTTAGGTGTCGTTCCGGTGATTTACTAACACTTCCTAAGTAACAGAGGTTTATATCTTAAATGGACGACCCCTATAGTCGACTGAACACTTCCCTAACTTTCACAATCGTGGGAGTTAAACAATGTTAGAACTTTTCATGCAACCCGAAACATGGGTTATCTTTACGACACTGTTTGCCCTTGAGGTTGTCCTCGGTGTGGATAACGTTGTCTTTATCTCAGTTTTGTGTGAACGATTACCCGCACACCAACGTCAGTTAGCTCGCAACCTAGGTATCTCACTCGCGGTAGTGGCTCGGATTATTTTGGTTTTCTCGATTTCTTGGGTAATGTCGTTGACTCAGCCTCTGATCACGCTTGCGGACTACAGTTTGACCGGACGAGAGTTGATCATGATTGCTGGTGGTGCATTTCTGCTAGCTAAGAGTGGTAAAGAGCTGTGGGCATGGTTGACGCATCATGAAACCAATCACTCAACGCATATGAGAACCGGTCTTGCGGTAGTGTTACTTCAAATTGTTGCGGTCGATGCGGTGTTTTCAATGGATTCAGTGATTACTGCGGTTGGTCTGACTGACCAAGTGCCAATTATGGTCGCTGCGATCCTCGCATCAGCAGTGGTGATGGTGTTGACGGCTGAAAAGATTAACAATCTAGTGATCCGCTTCCCTGGTTTTAAAACACTGGCACTACTCTTTTTGATTTTGCTCGGCGGTCTGTTGTTGGCAGAAGGCTTTAATATTCACGTCAACAAAGGTTATGTCTACTTTGCAATGGTATTTGGCTTGGTGCTGGAAATGTGCCACATCCAGCTTAAAAAGAAGCAAACTATGCATCTGAATCAAGTGGCTAGACTCAAGAGAAAAGCGCTAGTCGCGTAACAGCGGTGAAAAATGGGAAGCCTATGCTTCCCATTTTTAGTTTGATTTGCTTAGCGCTTGAACGTCACGCGCTCAGTACTATCCAAATGTATTTCCGTTGTTGCAGGTTGAGTTTGTGCAATGATCTTACCGGCGCGTACAGAGTATCGAACAGGAACTTGACGTCGGACGGCATCAAAACCATTCTCAGCGGGTAGAATCAGCAAACTGCCAGGTTTATCGACTTCGATGCCATGCTTGTCGGTTATGTTTAGCGTACGTGCTGAGTTGGTGCTTATGAGAGCTAAACTGTTGTTAATTTGCTCGTAACCCATCACCTGACAAACATGCAGCCCCATATGAAGCACTTGTAGCATATTTGCCGTGCCCAACGGATACCAAGGGTCAAATACATCATCGTGTCCAAAACAGACATTGATATTGGCTGCCAGCATCTCTTTAACTCGTGTGACACCGCGACGCTTAGGGTAGTCATCAAAGCGTCCTTGAAGATGAATATTGACCAAAGGATTCGCCACAAAGTTGATGCCAGACATACGCAGCAAACGGAACAGGCGAGAAGCGTAAGCACCGTTGTATGAACCCATAGCCGTGGTATGACTCGCCGTCACCTTATGACCCATCTCATATTTGTGCGCGAGTGCGGCTAAGGTTTCTACAAAGCGTGACTGTTCGTCGTCAATTTCGTCACAGTGAACATCAATCAGGCAATCGTATTTACGTGCTAACTCGAAGGCATAATGAAGCGATTCGATGCCATATTCGCGAGTGAACTCGAAATGAGGGATTGCGCCAATCACGTCTGCGCCTAATTGTACTGCCTGCTCCATCAACTCTTTACCGTTTGGGTAGGAGAGTATTCCTTCTTGCGGGAAAGCGACGATTTGAATATCAACCCATGGTTTCATCTCTTCACGCAGCTCAACCATCGCTTTTAGCGCAGTAAGTGTTGGATCTGATACGTCAACGTGGGTACGGACGTGTTGGACACCATTGGCAATTTGCCATTTCAGAGTCTGTTTAGCGCGTGTTTTTACGTCATCAATAGAAAGCAATTCTTTGCGCTCAGCCCAGCGTTCAATCCCCTCAAACAATGTGCCTGAAATGTTCCAGTTAGGCTCACCGGCGGTTTGGGTGGTATCTAAGTGAATATGGGGTTCACAAAACGGCGCAACAGCTAATCCACCTTCTGCGTCGAGAAGATCTCCTTGGTAAGCCAAATCAGCATCGTTGTCTAAGATCTGCTTAAATTGACCATCTTCAATCAGGATCTGTTTCAAACCCTCTTGGTCTGACAGTTTTACGTTTTTGATCAATAGCGTTGTCATGATGCTTCCTTACGCTGCTTGTGTTTTCAGCGCGTGTTTGTTGAATAGTGGGTTTAGAAGTGCGTAGCAAAGTGCACCGCCAAGTACAGCGTTTAGCGGCACGACACCCGGAATAAATTTACCTGCCGCAACGCCAACTGCAACAGCAACAATACCAGCCCAGTTAACGGTTTTAAATTGGGCATTAGCAAAGTCTTTATAACGTTTACGGTTGATTATAAAGTCAGCAATGATTACGCCGCCAATTGGTGGGATTGCAGTCGATAAGAAGGTTAACCAGCCGACGAAGTTATTGTATAACCACAAAGCGAATATCGTTCCTACGAGGCCGTTGATTATAGACATTATGGTGCTTGAGCGGCCTGTAATGTTAGAGAAGCCTAGTCCCGATGCGTAGAGAGCGTTTTCATTGGTCGTCCAGATATTTAGACCCAGAACAATGATAGCCGGGATCAGCAATCCTTGCGCAATCATCACATCAGAAATGTCCGCTTGACCTGTTGCCGCCGCTCCGGCTGCACCAAAGATAAACATCAGTGAGTTACCAATAAAAAACGCCACCATGGTCACCAGTACCGCGCCAGCTGGCTTTTTGCCAAAACGAACGAAATCGGCGGTCAAGGTACCAGCACTGACGAATGAACCTACTACCATTGCTAATGCCACTGAGAAATCCATTGGGGTTTCAGGCTCAATAAGTTGAAGTTGTTCCAATCCGCCGACACTGTCGACTGCCATAGACACAGAGTAACTGCCAAGGATAGCGATTGCCGGTACCGCAACCGCTGAAAGTACCATTAACGCTTTAATTCCGAAGTAAACCGTTGCAGTCATTAACAGGCCAGAAATGATAATCAAGGTGTTGGTGTCAATTCCCGTTGCTTTGTGAACTGGAATGGCAAACATGGCAACACCGACACCAAACCAGCCCACTTGAGTGCCACCTAATAGAGCGGATGGAAGCCATGAGCCTTTAGTCCCAAATGAGAAACGTGCAAGAAGGTGAGTAGAGAGACCAGTAGAAGCGCCGATGTAGCCAAGAAAAGAAGTGTATATGCCAAGAATGAGGTTACCAATTAGGACTGCGAGGAAGAAATCGTCAAATGAGAGCCCCGTACCGAGTGAACCGCCTGTCCACATACTCGCGGAGAAAAATGTCAGTCCCAACATGACCATGGTCAGTGAAGCAACGCCTTTTCGAGCTGTGTCCGGTACTGGTCCTAGACTGTAGTTATTGTCCGCAGCCATCTATAACCTCCGCAAATAGATTGATGATGAAAAATTGTCAGTATATTTTAGGTAAACGGCGCGTATTATGTTGATATTTAAGTTGCTGTCAATTCTCAATGTACATGTTTTTGATTTATTACTATGTATGTCATTTTTATCTCTTTTAAAACAATATTTTATGATTTTTAATTGTTATGTTTATTTTGTGTTTATGAAGGTTTTTACCAAACTTAAATGCGATTAACTTCGTACAGCTATGGGTTTTTTCCTATAAATTATCATATATAGCATTCTGTAATGAGTGTTCGGTAGTGGCGGCCATTATCCTCAGATAAGCAAACGTTATCTTATAGGCATTGAGTTTTCTCTTAATTTGACCGGTTAATTTTTGAGCTCTGAATGGTGTTAATGTGGGCTTGTAGGGTGGATTTGGTTTAAAGGTGAAAAAAATGACTGTTTCTGATGTGGAGAGCCAATGGTTTGAGTCAGTTCTTCATATAACAAAAAGGCCAATCTCAAGATGGGAGATTGGCCAATATAAGTGTGAACAAATCAGGTTCACTAACAACGTCAGTTGGCTAGGTGACCCTCGGCTTAAAAAGGGTCAAGCATACTATTGCAGTATATGTGCCAGCTTTAATAGCGACTAATTGCGCTAAAACGGCGGTTATTTGCAGATATTTACGCTTGTTTTTGCATATTGAAATTGCAAAATGCAACTCATGTCATATTTGCTAATTCTTCCTTTAGAGCATGACCAAACTCGCCGTGCCAAGAAAAGCAAAGAAGCCAACGACGTCCGTGACTGTGGTTAGGATTACTGAGCCTGCAAGAGCGGGATCCAACTTAAGTTTATCCAGTGCGATTGGAATCAGGACCCCGAACATAGCAGCGGTAATGATGTTGACTATGATGGCTAAGGCGATCGTTGCCCCGAGGATTGATGACTGAAACCATAAGCCAGCAATCGCGCCGATGATCAATGCCCACAGCAGTCCGTTGATCGAACCAATGCCAATTTCATTCTTAAGCAGCGCCCAACGGTTACCCGTTGTGATCTGATTAAGTGCCATAGCGCGGATCATCAGGGTAAGGGTTTGGCTACCCGCGATACCGCCCATAGAGGCAACAATCGGCATTAAAACGGCCAAAGCCACGACTTGGGCGATGACATCTTCAAACAACCCGATGGTGACAGAGGCTAAAATCGCCGTCATTAGGTTGATACCAAGCCAAACACCACGTTTCTGCGAGCTCTTTACAACCGGAGCAAACAGGTCATCGCCTTCGTCCATACCGGTACCGGCCATCAATCGCGCTTCGTAGATTTCGCGTTGGCTGCTAAGAGCAAATTGCCAATCTATTTCACCAACCAGCAATTGTGATTCGTCAGTGACGGGCATAACTGGAAGAGGGGAGTGCTCCAAAGCATCGATACTTTCCGCCAAACTCAGCTTAGCACTGAGGGTCACGATATTGTCTAGTGCGAGATTTTTCAGTCTCTCAACAGGATCGGCGCGTAGTAGATCGATGTAACTTACCACGCCACGAAACTGTTTAGCTTTATTGATTAAGTAGATTTGTTGCGGTGCGTCATAGCTGTATCGCTCCATCAACCCTTTCGCTTTTTCGACCGAAATACTAAAAGGTAACGTCACTACTTTACGTTCTGCCCAACGACCTAATTCATCGTCTTGGTACTGGTTTGCTTGATCGTAGAGCTCAAGTTCGTCCTTTTCGATTAACTGCAAGGCTTCGTTGATGATCTCTTCAGGAAGAGAATCTGCCCATTCGATAAGCGATAAGTTGTCGAGTTTTGCTAGAGTTAGCTTCAACTCGGTTTCAGAAAGCTGGTCGATGATAGAATGACGTACTTCTGCACGGGCATCGGTCAATGCATCGATATGCAGTTCAAGAGGAAGACTGCGCCATAAACGCACACGATCCTCTAGGGGAAAGGCTTCAAGAACCAGTGCAATAGAGCCGGAATCTAAACCAAGTTCGATCGCGTTATTAAGAATGCTAATCTGATCGGCTTCATCTGCTTGCGCGATCTGCGCAATAAGGGTGGAGAGATCTTGGAACTGGCTCACTAACTACCTCGTTGTTTATACGGAGATTCTGTTTATCACGGTAGTTGAAATTAGCAGAAAAACAATACACTAGCGAGTCACAGACAATAGTTTGAGCATTGGATTGAGGTTGAGTGGTCGTTTTTAAGCCACATTAATCGCTGGTGAAACAAAAACCGCCAGACGGGCTGGCGGTATATTTGTGTTCTTGCAGTGGTTAAATGGAATAGAAGTAGTAAAGCTGCGATTTCATACGGATGATAATTCCGCGAATTGCATCCAAAAACGCCATAAATCCAATCGGCTTTTCACCGCTCACCCACGCCAAGCCGACTGAACCAACGGGTATATCGTAGTCTTGACCTTCTTCAATCTTCAGGCGCACAAAGTGGTGTTTGTTTTGCAAATTCTTTCCAGTGGTCGTGCGCACGGATTGGTCCATACCTAATAAGTTACTTTGTGCTTCGCCAGTGGCTTCAACAATACCTTCGACTTGAGCTGAGAAAATCTTACCTGGGTAGACTGAAGAGGCAAATTCAGCTGGCTGACCCGGTTTGACATTGCGGATAGCCTGATGATTAACCCGCATTAATACGTACTTCTCATTGGTGTACATTTGGAGGCGAGGCATCATAGAGACGCGCTGACCTTCTCGCAGAATAAAGTTAGTCACGAATCCATCCGCCGGAGCATAGACTTTGGTACTGTCTAAGTCCCACTGAGCTTTCGCCAGTTGTTCGCTCGCGGTTTTCCAATCCGCTTGGCGGCTCTGAACCGTAAGTTCTGACTTGGTAATCGCCAGCTTTGCTTTATCTGCCGCGACTTTTTTACTGCTCAACTCAGACTCAATCGTAGCGATGTTATGTCGAGCTTTTTCAACGGTGGTTTGCTGCTTGTCGATATCACTGGCAGTAATGGTATTTTTTACCACACGGTTCTGCTCTTCATAGCGTTTAAGCATTTTCTGTTGCAACTCGTAGTCTGCTTTGGCTGAAGCTAAGCGACTTTGAGTAGTCTTCACGTCCTGCAACATCGAGGTGTACGTTGCTTTTGCAATGGCAATGTCTTCAATCGAAACTTGGTGAGCCACTTGTGCTGCTTCTTCGGCCACTTTGGCCTGATTGAACGCAATCTGGTACTGGGTAGGATCAATCTCGTAAATAAGTTGTCCTTTGTGTACTTGTTGATTAGGTTCAATGTAGATTTTGTTTACTTTGCCCGTAACATTGGTTGAATCAGGGCGCAGTTGAATATGAGGAGATTGAACAACAGAACCGCCGGATAGATCCATTGGTGTGAAGTTGATTAAGCCAACCCAAACAAACATTAGCCATGATACACCACCTAGATAGGCGAATGTCTTCGTTGCCTTGTTCCAAGGCATACCGATCAAACGCAATAGATAGATAAACAGTGACCATACTGCTAAGCCTTCTAACATTACGCTTCCTCCTGATCGTTGTTGACTTTTGGTGCGTGGCGCCAAGTATCACGCAGGTTGATGATGGCTTTTTCCACATCAACGAATGCAAGAATGACAGCGAGAACCCAAACCCAGTGCCAGATAAAACCAATCCAAGTGAGTGCAGTTATTAATCCTATTTGATGATGATCTTTACTGTGGGCTTTATTGATTGGTAGTTCGTGGAATTTCCAAAATCCAAATAGTGCGGCAGAGATAGTGCCTACAAGCACAACAGTAGCGACGACGTGTAAGATGGTATCGGCGCTGGTTCCAACGAACGGGACACTTAGTAAACTCATTCAAGGCTCCAATGTAATAGCGGAGCTTGATTGTGATCTAGATTTGAAAGTTGGTAGACATTGTGACACATTGAGTCAAATGTCACTCCAAAATGAATGGATCTGTCAGTGAAGAAAGTTAGATTTATCCGTGCGATCGGGATTACCAACATCCATCAGGAGGCACGTAGACGCTACAAAATTGAATCTGGTGAGCTGGGTATCCCTGAAGATGTCTTCAATAATCCGATGACTTTGGTCCCCATCTCCGTGGTCAATGAATGGTACACGAGACTTGAGCGTCTGACTGGCAATCCTGATGTGATTTTGGATCTTGCGCGGGATCATGAAGTTTCTCGTGCTGGCGCGATCAGTCATTGGTTGCTGTCAGGTTCCGACTTCGCCTCAACCATTCGTCGTCTTAACTATGGGTTGAGCAGTCTGCAAAATGGCGCTTTTCTTTCTGCGTCCATCAGCGGCTCCATCATCAAATGGTCATACCGAAATCCGCATGTTGAGCCGAGTTGTAAAGCTCACGACAGCATTCGAATGGCGATGATTCTGGTCAAAGTAATGCGTATGTATCTTGGCGATGACTTTGCACCCTTACGAGTCAGGTTGTCGGGCATACGCAAAGACCACAGTAAGTATGTCGCCTATTTTGGCTGTGATGTCGATTGGAGCCACTCATGTACGGAAATATGGTTTCATTCTGATTTACGTTTGGTATCCAAGCAGCAAAGCCAGATACAGAAAGGGCGTTTAGCGATGAACTTCGCTGACCTCGATGAGCTATTGAACATGCCCGATCCTGAAGATGAAGTCAAAGTCATCTATGAGGTCATCAATTATAGCCGTTACTACGGGTTGCCGACTCTAGAGCATGTTAGCTCCTTATTAGGTATGTCGACCCAACAACTTCAAAGAACGTTGAGAAAACTGGGCATGAACTTTTCAACGGTATGTGGTTATGTGCTCAGCAATATCGCTGTCTCTATGCTGGCTAAAGGGGTGGACACGGATACCGTGGCGAGACGATTAGGGTATCAAAATACTGCGAGCTTTAATCGAATGTTTAAGAAAAATCGTGGGATGACGCCCAGCCAATACATACAGCATTTTGCTTTGGATGGGCATAGAGTGAATTAAGTCTCCTCGTGCCAACGAGAACCATAGGCCTGACTGTAATCAGGGATGTGCTGATGCTTGGAATCACTGGCGGCCGTCAGGGGACCCACAACGGTTCGATAGGGCAAGTAGCCTGCAAAAGCGGTTAGTGAGAGATCGCCTTGATCGTCGTTTACCTCGCCACAGCTGATCTTCACTGACGCTTCTGTCAAAGGAATAGCGAGCAGCATGGTGGCGTTTAACTCTTTAGTGCTACTTAAACGGACATCTTGTGTACGTTGTGGCGCGATTTGCTCAATAAAGTGATTGAGCAATCTGTCTTTGTCACTCCGATCTTCAATCGGAGTAAACTGACCCAATACAACCGCGCTTCGATAGTGAGCGCTGTGGTGAAATGCACTTCTAGCCAGCACCCAACCGTCAAACAGAGTGAAGGTCAAACATGTCTGAGCACCGCTTTTTAAATTGCGCAATAAGCGGCTATTGTGAGCGCCATGGATGTAGACATAGTCGTCAACACGCCAAGCGAGCATTGGGATCACGTAGGGTTGATCCTGAGCGGTAATCGCAATATGTGCGACCAGTGATTCATCGATGATGTCGTACAAAGCTTGCCTTTCGCTAACGGCTTTATGCGCCCCTTTTTTGATTTCAGTTCGGCTGGTGGTCGATAACATGACTCTCTCCTCGATAACGGTTTGATTTATCGTTAATGTAGCTTTAGATTGGATCTTAATTTAGAGCCAGTTTTAGATAATGGATGGATCCACTTTATGGCGTTGATTGATATTGGCGACTTGCAACTTGATGACCAAACGACCACCAAACAAACCGCGTTGTTTGAGGCGATTCGCAACAAGATAGCCACGCAGTTATGGGGGAAAGGTTTAAAGCTTCCCTCGACGAGAAAACTGGCACAAGAGCTCCATCTGAGTCGAAACACCGTGATCCACGCCTATGAACAGCTTCACGCAGAAGGCTATTTAGAAAGTCGGATCGGGTCAGGATACTTCGTCGCACTTGAACTGCCCGATCAGTTTGTTGCTACCTCTGTAGCGCGGGTTGAAGCTCACTGTGTGACCACCCCTTCGATTAATAATCAAGCGTTTGCTCCCGGAGTTCCTGATTTGGCGCAATTCCCTCAGCAGAAATGGCAACGGTTACTCATGCGTCACTTAGGTCGAGCCTCGTTATTAGGGGGGCAAGAGGTGCAAGGAGATGCGACATTGCGTCAGGCGCTATCGAGCTATCTGGCATCAAGTCGCTCCGTGGTGTGTCAGCCCAGTCGGATCATTATTACATCTGGTGCTCAGCAGGCTTTGGCAATTGCCGCGTTGTTAACTAAGCAGCAGGACTCTGGTGTGTTGATGGAACAGCCTGGTTATACACAAATGGCCAAAGTGCTCAAATTGTTCAACTTAGCGTTGCTCGAAGTGACAGTGACAGAAAAAAATGGCCTTGATTTAGAGAGGGTTGAGCAAAGCGAAGCACGGGTGATTTATGTGACACCGAGTAATCAATATCCAATGGGGACAACGCTCGATATCAATCAACGGCTGAGGTTGATTGAGTGGGCGCAGCAGAGGCAGGGGTGGATCATTGAAGATGATTACGACAGTGAGTTCCAGTTCGCCCATCGTCCTTACCCAAGTTTACAGGGATTGGCGGCAAAAACCGGTTATGACGATCATGTGATTTATGTTGGCTCCTTGAGCAAAGTGATGTTTAACGGCTTGAGGCTCGGCTATCTTGTGGTTCCGGAGTCGCAGGTTAAGAAGGCGTTGATGATTAAAGATGCGCTAACCGGGGACTCGCCCACTCATGCCCAAGCGGCGCTCGCAGACTTTATCTCAGAAGGCGATCTTATCCGCCATATTCGTAAGATGCGCCGTTTGTACAAGCTAAAGCATCAACGAATGCTCGAAATGATCACCCGCTATTTTGCTGACAAGGTTGAAGTCATCAGCCAAGCGGCAGGTTTACACATTACCCTTAAATGGCGAGGTTATGTTGATGAACAGCAGTGGACGGACTTAGCGAAACAACGTGGAATCGTGATTCGTCCTTTGAGCTACTATGAACATACTAATCAAACTCAACGAGACTGGTCGGGGGCAGTGCTTGGTTTTGGCAATGTTGCGTTAAACGAGATAGAAATGCACATTCAAACGCTTGCCGAGTTGTTTGAATCGTGCTGATATGAAGAAAAGTAAACATCATATAAGGGAAGAACATGTGCCGCTGGTTAGCGTATCAAGGAGAGCCAATCTATTTAGATGAGTTGGTTTATCAGCCTGAACACTCATTGGTCCATCAAAGCTTAGAAGCGAGAAAAGCAGTGACTCGTGTCAACGCTGATGGTTTTGGACTGGGTTGGTACACCGAGCGAAAAACGCCGGGCCAGTTCCATGAAGTTTTACCCGCGTGGGGAGATGAGAATCTTCGATCTTTGGCTCACCATATCCGTTCACATCGCTTTATGGCGCATGTACGCTCGTCGACCGGAACGCAAGTTTCGCGCTCTAATTGCCATCCATTCATCTATGAGAACTGGATGTTTCTTCATAATGGTCAGATAGGTGGTTTTGATCAGGTTAAATACCCATTGCAGCAACTACTCAGTGAGCCACTATTTTTGAAACGTATGGGGACAACTGACAGCGAGTTGATTTTCCTTTTAATGTTGCAAAACGGGTTGGTCGACAACCCGATTGAAGCGATAAGAAAAACGTTGGAAACGATCCGTATCGAGATGGAAAAGAAACAGGTTGGTGATCCGCTAAAAGCGTCGATCTGTATTTCCGACGGTCAACACTTCTGGGTAGTGCGTTATAGTTCTAACCAAGATGCGCCGACCGTGTTTATCAAACAAGATGGCGCAAACATCGTATTAGCGTCTGAGCCTTTAGAGCAAAGCAGTGAGTGGAAATCGGTTACACCACAAAGCATTCTCCAAATCCACTCTGACGTTGTCGAAAGTTTTCTTATCTAACGTTGCTCTGTCTTAGCGTTCGCCATCTTTTCCAAGGTAGGTTTAGTATGGCGAACACAGAGACGGCGTAAAGCATTGACCAACCTAGACAGACAAATACTGCGCTACACAGTACTAGCGAGAGACCTGCAAGCTTACGGCTAAAACCCGTCAGTAGTTTATAGGCTGACAGCATCGCGAGTAGATAGATAAGCACAAAAATTCCGTTAGCGAGCTTAAGGAAAAACTCCAAGTCTAAGCCAGACATTTCACCGAACAGACATGACACCAAAACCACTGCACCGACGGCTAGGGTGGCGTTGGCGGGTACACCTCGAATAGATAAACGAGCTATTGCGCTTTGAGGCGTGTACTCTCTTGCTTGTGCCCACAACATACGTGACAGACTCTGAGTGTATAGGTTGACACTGGCAAAACAGGCAGCAAAACCAATCACACTGATGAGTGTTTTGAATTCAACCCCAAACAACTGCTCTGATATCCAAGGGATAGAGGTGCTGTCAAACGAAGGGTTACCGAAAGCGCCCATTTTGAGAATGATGATTGAACAGATCCAATATGTAGCTCCCGCGACAAAACAGCCAATGATGATAGCGATTGGAAAGTCGCGCTGTGGATTCTTAAACTCTTCTCCCATATGGGCGAAGGCTTCAATGCCAACAAAGCACCAGAACATCACGCCAAGAGCCAATCCAATCGGCAGTAAGCCCTCTGTTGTTAGAGGAGGCAAGGTGAGGTCTTGGACAGTAAAGCCGCCTTTCCACCAAAATGCTGTAATCAAAGAAAAAATAGCAATGGCAATGACGGTCTGTAGGCGGCCTGATGATTTCGCACCTGCCAGATTGACGCCAACCAAGAGTGCAACGGTGACTATTTGCGCTGTTAACGAGGACCCGAGGCCGTCAGGTAGCAGTTGTTGCAGGAAACCCGCGGCTAAAGCGATCGCGGCAGGCACCCCAACCGGTATGACACTTAAAAACAGCCAAGCGACACTTTTTTCAAGTTTGGTATTGAATGCTTTGCGAACAAAATAGGCGGTGCCGCCAGCGTTGGGAAAGTGCTTACCCAATTGAGCAAAGGTTAAAGCGATAGGGCAGATGGCAATAAACAGTACCAGCCATGCCCATAACGACAGTTGACCAGCGATGCCTGCAGCGATGGCTGGCACCATAAATAATCCCGTGCCTAGCAAGGTCGTTGATAGCTGTCCGATCCCTGACAGCAATGTAATCTCTTGTTTTAATTGACTCATGTACTTCCTTGCATCCCTGCCTATTTTTTCACATAGATTAGCCGAAGCGGCTTATCTATGCATTAGTCATTTCGTCGCAGTTTGCCGTCATATTGTCGGTTTGCTAACAAAGAGCTGTCAATTTGTCTGCTTTCATCTGGCGACTTTTTATGTCACATTGCACTCAACCGACAGGATAAGTTGGAGCACATGGGAAGTAACTCAATGGACAAGTTTGATCAACAGATTCTCAATATCTTAAAACTCAATGCCCGAGCGAGCGTGAGCGATATTGCACGCCAGGTAAATCTTTCGCGCTCAGCAGTGACCGCACGCATTCAAAAACTAGAGTCCGAGAAGGTCATTCTTGGTTATCACGCAGAAGTGGCAAAAAAGGAGAGCACCGAACTCATTAAAGCCTATCTAGCGTTGAAGTTTGATATGTCGAGTTCGACTCAATATTGCGAGACCTACGCAGATCAAATCTATCAAATCGATGGGGTCAAATGGTGCCATGCGATTAGTGGCGAAACCGATATGATGCTTTATGTTGAAGTGGAAACGATGACTCAATTGAATGCGATTCGAGATCAGTTGCAAAAAATCCCAGAGCTCCGCCATTTGATGACCCACACCGTGTTAACCGAATTTTTTAATACCTTACACCATGCTAAGTAACTTAAATCTCAATCTGTTGCGTTCGCTGCATGTTTTACTTGAAGAGTGCCACGTCAGCAGAGCGGCACAGCGACTGCATATTACGCAATCTGCGGTGAGCAGACAGCTCTCGCAACTGCGTGATGTATGCGGTGATCCGTTACTGGTTCGTGATGGTAACCAGCTTGTGCCGACACCAAGAGCCCTTGAAATGCAGGACAAGCTCCGCAGCTTGCTTGGAGAGTTCGATGCGCTTCTGGCTGATAAGCCCTTTGATCCTAGGGTATGGCAGCAAGAGTTTGTCTTGTCTTCGAGTGATTATGTTGCACAGTATATTTTGCCGGACGTGGTGTCTTTGACTACGGCTCAGGCGCCTAAGGTCAATATTGCTTACCGCTTATGGCAGCCTGAGTATTTGGCACAGTTTGACCAGACTGGGATTCACTTAGCGTCAACGATGTTGTCACATAAGCCCGAACATTTAAGCAGTATCAAAATTGGTCATGATAAATCGATGTGTGTGATGCGCAAAGAGCATCCGCTTGCTCGTCTAGAAAGCATCACATGCCAAGAGCTGGTCGCCTATCCTCACCTCAAAGTGACAGGCGGGGGTGACAAGGATAGTCATGCTGACTTGGCTCTGGCTAAGCTAGGTTATCAACGTCGGATCGCTTTGAAAGTGCCATTTTTCTCTGCTGCCGCGAATGCGCTGAAAAGTAGCGATTACCTGATGATAGTGCCTGAACACATTGCTTATCATCTCGCTAGGGAGTCAGATTTGACCTATCGTCCTCTGCCTTTTGACACCAGTGAGCATCTTTACTGGTTAATGTGGCATCCGAAATACGATCAGGATAAGGCTCACCAGTGGATGCGCAGCAATGTCCTTGATGCAATGCAGACATCTCCTTACTCAATCGGTATGATTTGAAATCATTATGGCCATGACAACATTTGATTTCAGATCATTATCAGGATGATTTAATTTGGATAGCCAGTTAGCAATGTCGAGATCCACTCGACTCCAACAAGGATAATATCAATGACGTTCACGATTTGGCTTTCACTTTTCACCATTTGTATTCTCGGTGCTATGTCTCCGGGGCCGAGTTTAGCGATGGTTGCCAAACATAGCCTCGCTGGTGGTAGAGTCAACGGCTTAGCGACAGCGTGGGCACATGCCTTTGGCATTGGCATCTATGCCTTTATCACCCTTATTGGTTTAGCCGTCGTGCTACAGCAATCTCCCTTGCTATTTAAAACAATCAGTTACGCTGGCGCTGCCTACTTAGCCTATTTGGGTTACAACGCACTGCGTTCGAAAGGGGGAGTAGCCGCTCGACTTGAGTCCGGAGAACAAACTAGCGTGTGGCAATCGGCAAAAGAAGGTTTATTGATCTCTCTGTTAAGCCCTAAAATTGCCCTGTTTTTTATTGCATTGTTTAGCCAGTTTGTTGCGGTAGGGGATACGTTTACCGCCAAAAGCCTGATTGTCATGACGCCGCTGATTGTTGATGGCTTATGGTATACCCTAATTACCTTTTTACTCTCCAGTCCCAAGCTGATTGATAAGATTCGTTCCAAAGCGATGTTGATCGACCGTTTGTCTGGTGCAGTGTTAATTTTACTTGCGTTGCGCGTTGTCATGACAGTTTAGGGCAGACGATTGCGTTTCACTAAGGAGATCTTGTAATGATTAAGCTAGCGGTCATAGGAACAAACTGGATCACGGATCAGTTTATCGAAGCAGCTTTGATGACCGATGAATATCAGCTGGCAGCGGTTTATTCTCGTTCGATGGAGCAGGCAAGCAGTTTTGCACAAAAATATGGCTCGCCAAAACTGTTCGATGATCTAGAGCAGCTTGGCGCTTCTTCGCTAGTCGATGTGGTCTATATCGCCAGTCCCAACTCATTGCATGGCCCACAGGCTATTCAGATGATGCAAGCAGGAAAACATGTCATTGTTGAAAAGCCAATGGCATCCAATTACGCGTTAGCTAAGAAGATGTTTGAGGTAGCAGAGCAAAATAATGTGCTGCTATTTGAAGCGTTTATGTCGGCTCATTTGCCTAACTTTAAAAAGCTAAAGCAGTTGTTACCGTCGATTGGTCAGATACGTAAAGGAATGATTAGCTACTGTCAGTACTCATCCCGTTATCCCAAGTATCTTGCTGGTGAAAATCCTAACACCTTTAATCCTCAGTTTGCGAATGGCTCAATCATGGACATTGGTTTTTACTGTCTGAGCTCGGCAGTAGAGTTGTTTGGGGAACCGACGATGGTTAAGGCACAAGCGCAACTGCTTGATTCAGGTGTTGATGGCAGTGGGAGTGTCATTCTTAATTATGAGGGCTTTGAAGTCGTACTCCAGCATTCAAAGACCAGTGACTCTTACTTGCCTAGTGAGATTCAGGGGGAAGAAGGGGTGTTGCAGATGGAAATGATTTCCACTGCTAGCAAGCTAACGAGAATCCTACGCAGTGATAAGTGTCGGGTTGATGAAAGCGTCGATCAGGTCAGTAACCCAATGTATTACGAAGCACTTGAATTTGCAGACCAATTTAAGCAACAATCAGCCAATAAACAATGCACTCAACGTTCACTCGTTGTCGCTAAGTTACTTGAAGAAATTCGTCGTCAAACAGGGGTCGTGTTCCCCACTGATGATTCGGTTTCCAAGCAACAATAGACAAGACACATGTGAGCTGAAGTAAAGTGGCTAGAAGACTTTAAGTTTCTGGCTCAATCGTAGTAAAAGCATTTAATTTAATAGTAATGAATCTTTTCATATCAACAATAATATTATTCTCTTATTGTTGATATGAAAAACCACCTCTAATGATAAAAATGTAAAAAATACATCATTGATTTTTGATATTTATTCAAATCTTAATAACGTTAGTTAGTGTTATAAATGCCATTAAGTTCAAATAAATTCTTACTGCTGATTTTAATACAAATAGAATCAGAATTTTCTTATTGTTTTGGTCGACAGGTATATGTATAGGTTAATAACCATATATAACTAGGGGTTGTGTTATATCAAGATTAGGGAAAATTACCGTTATAATATGGTGATTTTTAGATTTTGATATATACATCAGGATCAAAATAATGTTATGTACCTGTGATTTTTGCACTAAAATTAGAAAAGGAAATTTAGCTGAATTGAATGCTGAAGAGTTCAAAATGCTACAAGAACGAAAAGCGCAAAACACCGCTATGGCAATGGAAAAGGAGGATAGACTTAACCAACAAGGCTATTCGGAAAATCACTCTGAAGCCAATAATGATACGACTTCTTGTGGATTTTTTGATCTTGGCTTCATGCAAGCTCATACATCAATGCCTAAGGTTCAATTTTTTGAAGAGTATGTATTTTCATCAAATACAAAAGCAAAGGATATTAATAATATTTACTCTTTAAACGCTCATCTCAATGATCCTATTCGAAAAGGTGAAATCATAATCATCGCAGAAGGAGAGGCAACGAATGATTCTGAACAAAAACAATTACAATGCTTAACTGAACAATGTGTTGCTGCCAGCAAAGCGCTTGCTGAACTCAGCGAAGTCGAAAATAACCTACTACATCAACACCTTTTCCTATTTGATGAACTGATTAGCGAATATCTACTAGAAGCAAAACTGCAAGGCTGGCCAACAGACAAGTTTGCGCAAGCCAGTGTTGGAGTTGGTTCTTTAGCAACTGGTTCAAAAACACATTTAGAAGGAATCCATGCCACACTGCAGCAGATTGAAAAGCTCTATGTGGAGAAAGTGGCAAAACCTGCCAGCAAAGGGCAACAGATTAACTACCCGAAGTTTCATTCAGAGAGATCAGTACTGTTTTCTAAGTTAGACAACCATGTTAGCAAGCTAACGATGAAGTCGTTAAATATCCCAATTCAAACTAAGTTAAAAAACACTTTAAAGCTCTCAACCAAATCCGTAATTCATAACGCCGATGAGATTGTTAAAGGAAAGTCGATCCCTGATTTCGGCAAAAGGATTGCAAACATTTCAGGTGCTTTAAAAGGCACTGAGAAAATTGGTTATGTGGGTATTGCTTTAGGCGCAATGAGTGCTGGGAGTAACATCTATGATGCTTGTAAGACAAACGGTACCAGTGAATGCGGGAAGAAAACGATAGCAGAAGTAACAGGGCTCTTTGCTGGGATTCTTGCTGGTGGTGTTGCAGGAAAGGTAGGAGTCACTGTTGGCGGGGTGGCATTGGTAATGATTGGAGTTACATCAGCTCCTGTTATAGCAATTGGTGTTGCTACCAGTGCAGCTATTGGAGGTGCGTTAGGTGGAGCATATGCTAGTGGCTTTGGTAAAATGTTAGCAGAAAAACTTTATGAGACAGCAGGTGAGTTATTTTAACTATGTTTAATTTGATAATTTCTGCATGGGTGATAGTCATGGTAATCATGATTATAGGTATTACAATGGTAATCTACGGTAACAATAATTACATGTCGTTCTTAGACTCATTGTTTTCAAGCAAAAAAAATGAGTCAATGATTTGGTATGACAAGGGAACAAGATTTTTATGTTACTCACTTAAGTACCCATTTTTTGTATTCAAACTTAAAAATTCTGGTGTTCTTATCCACTTGTTTATGGCTGCAAATTCATTATTCTGCTGGGTTTTTATAATTTTCTTTATTTATATGCATGTGTCGTAAATGTAAGTGATTAGTGTGCAAATTAAGTAACATTGAAGTCATGGCTCTCTTAGGTGGCATTGATGGTGGAATGGTTTAAGGTGTCAAAAATAGTAGATTAATCTGTTTATGAAATACTTGAAGATTATATCGATCGACTCTTAAATTTATGGATGTGGAATTTGTTTTAAATTTGGTATTTATAATATTGTGCATTTTTTGGGGTTTATGTGCATAATAATACAAGGTCTCGCAGTTGTTTTTATAATAGAAACAATAATATAAGTGTGAGAGTGCATATTTTAATGTTTCTAAATTCTTATACTATCTGGTTTGGGATTACTGCTTCAATCTGGGTATTTTGTTCAAATAGTCAAGACATGGGACGTATTATCAGCATTGTTCTAGGTGTTATGAGCGCGGGGTGTAACATCTATGATGCTTGTAAGACAATCGTTCTGATAGGATGAACTCTAAAAATCGCTTTGATGGAAACACTACAAAGCTCTTTGACCCAGCATGTCGGACAATGGATAGCAGATCTAAGAAACGATGTTGTTGAACTACTTAAACAATTTAGCGACACTTTCCCAATATCAAAGTGGTCAGATACAGTGGTAAACTACGCGTCATCTAAAAGGTCATAGAAAGAAGTCGCTCGATGAGCGGCATTGTTTCATAAAGTAGGATATGTGAATTATGCAAGCTGAAGTAAAGTGGGTAGAAGAGTTTAAATTTCTGGGTCAATCTCAGTCTGGTCACTCAATCGTTATGGACGGTAACGGCGGAGCTACGGCACCAAGTCCGATGGAAATGGTGTTGATGGCAGCGGGCGGTTGCAGTTCCGTTGACGTGGTTGATGGTCTTAAAGAAGCGGGTCAGGCTGTGACAGCATGTACAGCAAAACTGACCACAGAACGTCGTGAAACCGCGCCGCGTATTTTTACTCAGGTCAATATCCACTTTGAGGTATCAGGTGACAAGCTATCGCCTGACGTCGTGGCGAAAGTGGCAGCGGATTCGCTAGAGAAGTATTGTTCAGTGTGCTTAATGCTCGGTAAAGGTGTCGAGATGACGCACAGCTGGGAAATCGTTTAACTCCCTTTCATTGATAGAACCGAGCGTTCAGCTCGGTTTTTTTTTGAGCAAATTGGATGAACAATAATAATCATAAATTCACCATTGCCGGTATGATCGCTATTCTTCTGTGGAGCAGCGTTATGGGCTTGGCAAGGGCCGTCACTGAAATGCTCGGACCGGTTGGCGGAGCGGCATCAATTTATACAGTGGCGTCACTGTTTTTGGTGCTGGTGATGGGGGTACCTAAACTGCGACAGTACTCTTTGCGCTACGTTTTGATTGGCGGTGGCTTGTTTGTTGCGTATGAAATTTGTCTTGCGCTAGCTCTGGCAATGGCAAACTCGCGACAACAAGCGATTGAGATGCTCGTGATCAACTACCTCTGGCCTGCGCTAACCGTGTTGCTTGCGGTGTTGAGTAGTGGCAAGAAAACCAACCTATTGGTTTATCCGAGTATTGCGTTGGCTTTCTTTGGTGTTGCTTGGAGCATCACTGGCGATCAGGGCTTGTCTCTCGCGCAGATAGCCGCGAATGTGGCGACCAATCCCACTACTTATGCCATGGCCTTTATTGGTGCCTTTCTTTGGGCTATCTACTGCAACCTGACTAAACGAATCTCCAATGGCCAGAATGCGATAACGCTATTTTTTATCATGACGGCTGTTTCGTTGTGGATTAAGTACGCCTTCAGTGATGAAACTGGCATGACCCTGACTCTTGAATCCGGTGGGCTTCTATTGGTGTCGGGTATCGCAATGGGTAGTGGATACGCGCTTTGGAACTACGCGATTATAGGCGGCAACATGGTACTGCTAGCGACTATGTCCTACTTTACTCCCGTGCTATCGACGGTGATCTCTTCGCTTATTTTGGGATTGGTGTTGACTCAAAGTTTTATTCAAGGAGTGGTAATGGTGACTATCGGTTCTTTGATGTGCTGGTGGGTGACCCGCGAAAAATTACCGTCAGCTACCAAGTAATGTCTATTGGCGTTCCCACTTTAACTAATTGAAGTAATTGATCCATTTCCTGATTACTGATCGCGATGCATCCATCCGTCCAGTCAAAGCTTTGCACAAAGTTGACTGGGCGAGTCTCACCATTTTTGAGTCCGTGGATTTTTATGTTGCCACCTGGGTTTAAGTTACGCTTTTCTGCGTAGGCCAAATCTTGTTGGTTAGGGTAACTGATATGAATAGAGCGATAAAAATCTGAGTTCTCAAGAACAAAATCTAAAAAGTAACGGCCTTCAGGTGTGCGTTGGTCACCTTCATAGACTTTATGACCTTTTGGTCTCTTACCAAGCGCAATTCGAAACTCTTTGATCACCTCGTTGTTTTCAATCAAATACATTCGACGCTTTGATTTATCTACTTTAATGAGATCTACGCTCGCCCAAGTAGGTAAGCAAAATACTAAACCAACGACAAACAACCACTTAGCCAAAACGACATTCCCTTGCTAACTATACTTTTATCAGTCTAATCGATCTTTTTACTAATAAGGAGTGATTTCATCACTTGGTATTAAGCTGAAAGTTCATCATCAGCAGAGTTAAAGTGAACAGGGCAGCCACAATTAGGCTGCCCTGATTTTTATTACGCGGCTTACAGAGAGGCGAGCTCAGAGGTTTTATTGCTGCGGCTCATTTTCGATTTACGAACCTTTTTAAGCAAACTAATCAGTTCAGTTGCTTGCCATGACTGTTCGGATTGCGAGTAACTGCTCTGGTTCATCGCCGCACGTTGCTGTTCAATTTGTTGGCGAATCTCTGCGTTTATTTGAGAGTGTTCTTCTAGCCAGCAATTGAGCAGGAAGTTAGCCTGTAATCTGTCGTCAGCCGCCAAGGCAGCCTTGAGTTTATCTTCTGTCGGACTGTCAACAGATTCGGTCTCATCAGGTATGCCTGCGTGGCGTGCTCTGTTCCACAACACTAAGGTAGCCAGCCAGAGTAGGGCAAATAGCGCCGTCAAATAGGGCCAAATTCCAGCTTGATAAATGGTGATGGTTTGTGATTGTGGCGACGACACTGCCGGTGCTGAGATGGGCTCGTTGTTGACTTGGTACGCAGGATTCACGACAAGCTGCAAACCTTCTAAACTGGCTTTCGCCTTACGATGATTGCTGCTATCCCACCAATTCAATTCAATCTGACTCAGATCGATTTGCCCTTGTTGCTGAGCAATAAGGACTTGTTTTAACGTCATGCGCGTTTTTCCATCCCCGAGATCGCTAAACTGAGGTTTCTCCTGATAGACGCGTACTGAATCTGGGTAATTTACTTTGAGTTCGGGAAACTGCTCACTAGATAAACCTTCTATGTCTAGGTAAACCTCTCGGGTGAGCGACTCTCCGACCGAGGTCGTAAATGGCTGAGAAGGGTCGATGTTCTGACCATTGGAATCACGCCATTGTTGGGATAAGGTCAGCGCTGCCGCTGGTAGCCATTGTCCCTGATACTCACTCGGAATGGGCTGTACTATGATTTGAAACTCTTCGGCTGGCGTGTTTGCTGATACTAGTTTGGTTGTGCCAGTTCGATTGTCGCCATAGACGACACTGCCAGTAAAGCCGATCCCCGACACCGTGAATTGCCCAGATTGTTGTGCGGTCACTCGATAGTTTTGATCGACAACCGTTACTTCAACACCATCAACGACAGCTTGATACTGATTGGGTTCTCCCATCGGCTCTAGATCAACGCCTTGGGATCTTGGCGCAATGATATTGGGATTTTGTAGTCGTCTTGGGTCGGCCTTGACAATTAATCGGGTGGTCAACTGAGTGCTTTCTTTTGGGTAAAGTGTTGTTTTACTGAGGTTACTGTGCAGTTCAACTAAATCACTGACTTGAGGTTGATCATTGTCAACGGATACCTGAATCGTGATTGGCTGAGATGTGGCTCCGTCAACGGTAAAGCTAGGGATGGTCGCAATACCAAGGCGTTGTGCCGCAAGCGATATGTTCCATTCACTGCTGTTGGAACGTTTTCCGTTGATGAAGTTCATGGAGCTGCCAAAGCTGGGTCTGCCGACATAAAAGTCTTTCTCAAGTCCAGACAAGTCCAACGCATCAGATGAGACTTTTGAGTCAACCACCACACGTAACTGAAACACTTGGTTTTTCACTACTTTGTTGGTACTTACTGTGGCAGTAATGTTGGTTGCTAGTGCTAGCGGGCTCATTAGTGTTAGCACGGCGACCAGTATGCCGACAATAGGTCGTTTGATGATTCTCTTCATTACCATTTCTTACCTGTATCTTGAGGCGGTTTCTTTTGCTGAGCTTGGAGCAAGATTTGAGCTCGGAGAAGTCGGCTTGGGTCACGCGCACTTTCTACCTGCTGAAGCTTCCTTAGCTCAGGCTCAATCGCCTGTTGATTGTCTTGGGTTGTTGCCTCACCGATTTGCTCTTGGGGCAAATCCTCCGGCGTCGTCTGATCGTTTGCTTTTTGATTTTGTTGCGCTTTCTGCTCTGAACTTTGCTGAGTCGAATCAGATGGGCTTTGCTGATCGTTTTGCTGACTGGACTGCTGCTGTTCGCTTGACGACTGAGAAGCACTTTGTTGAGAGTCTGATGATGGTTGTTCGCCTTTATTCTCTTGCTGATTTTGTGAAGATGAGGCGGATTGAGAGCCATTTTGTTGTTGACTCTCTTGCTGAGATGACTCACCTTGCTGTTGCTGTTGCTGTTGCTGTTGCTGTTGCTGTTGCTGTTGCTGTTGCTGTTGCTGTTGCTGTTGCTGTTGCT